>SLCF01000113.1 GCA_007125955.1 Bacteroidales bacterium
AGGTCGTTCACCGTTCCGCACACGGCAAGTTTACCGATATTGCCTCCCGGAAAAAAAAGAGGATCAATTACATATGAGTCAGTTGTAAAAGAAACCCTGCTGCTGTCAATATCCAGTATAGCCGAATCACCCTGTTGTGAAAGAATCGGGTTGTCAAAATTTTTTAAAAAAAGCTCCCTGATAAGTTTATGAGAAAGCTTGCCTCCGCTACCGTGCCCTATTAAAATGTTCTTTTCCATCATTATCTGTTGAATCTGAAATATGCATTACATGCCCCTTCGTGCGAAACCATACAGGAACCCACCGGGTTTTCCGTGGTGCAGACATTCCCAAACAACCTGCAATCATGCGGTTTCTTAAGCCCCTTTAACACCTCACCGCAAATGCATCCCTTATCCTCCACCGTCTCCTCAACATCGGCATCCAGCATCTTTTCAGCATCAAAATCTGCATATTTTTCCCTTATGCCGAGTCCGCTTCCCGGAATCACTCCAAATCCCCTCCACCAGTCATCCCTCGTGGTGAAAACCTCCTCCATTGCTTTTTGTGCCTTCAGATTACCTTCCGGCTTCACCACCCGGTTGTACTGGATCTCAACACTGAATCTTTTCCCGTTGATCTGGCGAAGCAGCATATAAATGGATTGCAGAATATCAACAGGCTCGAAACCGGAAATTACACAACCCACTTTAAATTTTTCGGGTATATCTGCATAAATGCCTGATCCGGTAATGGTGCTTACATGTCCCGGTGCAATATACCCGTCTATCTTCACCCCTTCATCTATGAGCAGGGCCATGGCAGGCGGCATTATCTTATGGGAGCTCAGCACAAAAAAGTTGCCGGTATTTTTCTCCGAAGCATTCAAAATACCTGCTGCTGTGCCCGGTGCCGTGGTCTCAAACCCTATACCCGGAAATACAACCTTTTTATCCGGATTTTTAACTGCTATATCTATGGCATCCAGGACTGAGTAAACAATGCGCACATCCGCACCTCTGCCCTTTTCCTTTTCAAGAGATGATGAAGAGCCGGGAACCCTTACCAGGTCGCCGAAGGTTGTTATTATTATATCACTTTGACGGCTGTATGCCACTATCCTGTCAATGAAACCCCTGCCGGTAACGCAAACGGGACATCCCGGACCTGAAAGCAGGTTGATGCCGGGGGGCAGCATCGAGGGGATGCCGAATTTCTGTATTGCCCAGGTATGCCCGCCGCAAACTTCCATCAGGGATACCTCATCGTGCGAAATACTTTTAATTTTTTCTACCAGGTTCCTGACAATGTCCCTGTTGCGGAACTCGTCAATATATCTCATCTGATTATATCTTTTTAATTAATTCACTATGAAAACAGCCGTATCACGTCTGTTCGTCACGGTTCACATCCATGTCAATCATTACCGGACGGAGGCCGGTCGCCATCCTCCTCTTTGTTCATGTCTTCAAGCTCATTGAACAAACGAAGGGTCTCTGCTGCTTCTTCCTCACTGATCTTTTCTATTGCAAAACCGGTGTGCACAAGAACATAATCGTCCGCTTTCACGTCATCGAGGAGCTGCAGTGATGCTTCATAACGGGTACCCCCCACAGAAACCACCGCTTTGTCACCCTCAACCGATAAAACTTTTCCCGGAATACTTAAACACATAGCTATATTGAATTTATAAATACATTTTAAAAGAGTGTAAAATTACTAAAAATAATCCTGAACCGGATTATTTAATGAATTCCCCATGATTCTTCAGGCTCACAAAAAGCATGAATAAATGTGGGGAGTCCAATATTGTTGCAGGGATACCTTACCGGTCATCTTCTCAGGGCTGCGCCGACAATAAGCTGACCCAAAGCTATCCCCCCGTCGTTCATCGGCACTGATGAATGTGAATATATCCTGAAACCTTCATCGCGGAGAGTTCTTTCAGTGTTAACAGAGAGGTGCCTGTTCTGGAAGGTTCCCCCTGACAATACAACATCGGTTATCCCGCTGCGGTTGCTTATACTTTTTACCGTATCAACAACAGCCTTTGTTACTGTATTGTGAAACATTGCAGATATACGCGAAACGGGGACACCGTTCTTTATATCTTCAACTATCATCTCAATTGCCGGCTTAAAGGAAATCAACTTGCCGTTACGCCCGAAACGGTACATCCCGGTTTCGTTTTTATCAATAACTGCCTCAAGCCGCATTGGCGCTTCCGCATGAAAGCGGCTTTCAGTACAAAGTCCTGTAAGAGCACTTACAGCATCAAACAGGCGGCCTGAACCAGATGTAAGAGGTGTGTTTATACCCTGATCTATCGCCCTGCAGAGCAATTTCACCTTTTCAGTTTCAATATCTCTGAGAAAAGGGAGTTTTAATCCGGTAAACGATTCCCCGTAAATTTCATAAAGAAGGGCTAAAGCCATTCGCCACGGCTCAGCCGTAACCTTGTCTCCACCAGGCATAGGCATATACCCGAAATGTGCTGCTCTTTCATATCCCTCCAGGTTGCATACCAGGAATTCGCTTCCCCAGATACGACCGTCATCACCGTAACCCGTACCGTCCATTGCCACTCCTATCACCTTTTGATCCAGGCCGTTTTCTGCCATACAGGAAGCAATGTGAGCATGGTGATGCTGTACACGGTATACCGGCAATTCGTACAGGTCCGAATAGCGTGTTGAAAGGTAGTCCGGATGCATATCCGTTACTATATGTGTTGGCTTAACCCTGAACAGCTTTTTGTATTTTTCAACTGTTTCGGTAAAAAACTGAAATGTCCCGGCATTTTGCAAATCACCTATATGCTGACTCAGAATAGCCTGGTTGCCCCGGCCAATGCAAAAACAACCTGACAGCTCGGCGCCCGTGGCAAGTACCCCTTCAACATCCAGGGGCACCTTCACAGGCACAGGGGCATAACCCCTCGATCGCCTGAAAACACGCTCCCTTTTGTTTATAACAGAAACAACCGAATCATCAGCCCTGTTGTGAATATCCCTGTTATAAGTTACCACTGCATCGGATACTTTACCGAGTATTTCCACAGCCCCGGAATTGTCTGTTATTATCGGTTCATCTGTGATGTTTCCGCTGGTGAGAACAATGGTATCAATATTCAGTCTTTCAAAAAGGAGATAGTGCAAAGGCATATACGGGAGCATTACCCCCGTAGTATCGACACCAGGGTTTACCGACGGAGCCATCTTCCTCCTGTCCCTCAGAAGTACAATGGGTCTTTGAAGCGAAAGGAGCAGTTTCTCCTCCGCTGCGTCAGCATATGCAATCTTCCTGACCGCTTCCATATCCCTGGCCATAACCGCAAAAGGTTTCCCTTCGCGGTTTTTAAGTTCCCTCAGTTTGCGCACAGTATTTTCTGAAAAGGGATCACATGCAAGGAAAAAACCTCCCAAACCCTTTATGGCCACAATACCTCCTTCCTCAATCAGCCGGGCACTCTCTTCAATTATGCGGCCCTGACCGGTTATCTTATAACCTTTACCGTAAAGGGTGTATACCGGACCGCATTCTGCGCATGCCACCGGCTGGGCATGAAACCTGCGATCGTTTATATCCGTGTATTCCCTGCGGCAGGATTCACACATAGTGAATTCCTTCATTGTGGTTTTCTCCCTGTCGTAAGGCAAATCCTTAATTATTGTAAAGCGGGGTCCGCAGTTGGTACAGTTAACAAACGGGTAGTCAATCCGGTTACGCTGTATTTTCATGTCCTCAAGACAATCATCGCATACTGCAATATCGGGACTTACATCGGTTATGCTGTCTGAAACCGAACGGCTTTTAACAATGGTGAAACCATCAAAAGAATTGCTTTCCGTCTCATCAAATGTGACGGATTCTATCTTAGAAGCAGGGGGCGCCTCTTCCCTGATACAATCGACAAATTGTGAAAGCTCATCTCCGGTGCACCTTAGCAGCACCACAACCCCGTCATTGCGGTTTTCAACACTGCCCTCAAATTTATAACGTGTGGCAAGCCTGTAGATGAATGGCCTGAACCCCACGCCCTGGACCAATCCCTTTATATCTATACGGTAACTCTTTTTTTTGCTCATTTGTCCTGAATAAATAGACCCAACAGGTAAACGGATTACTCTCCTCTTTATTGGAAGTAAAGGCAGTACGTTTAATGCAGGGGACTCACAACTTCTCAACCCTTACTGCACAAACCTTAAGCTCTGGGATTTTTGCAACAGGATCAAGTGCAGGGTTGGTAAGAAGGTTGGTGGGGCTTTCGGAAAAGTGAAAACTCATGGAGATCGTTCCGGGAGGCGATTTACGGGTAACCTTCACTGCCGCATCTACTTCACCTCTTCTTGAAGTTACACGTATCCTGTCACCTTCACCCAGTCCAAGCTGATCTGCATCGGCCGGATTCATCTGAACAAGTTCCATACCGTTCAGATGGTTCAGTCCGTCCACCCTCCTTGTCATTGTACCGGTGTGATACTGGTAAAGGCTTCTTTCGGTGGTAAGTATAAGCGGGTACTCTTCATCGGGTGCTTCCGACGGCGGAATAAACTTCAAAGGGAAGAAGCGAGCCTTGCCGTTTTGGGTCTGGAAAC
>SLCF01000012.1 GCA_007125955.1 Bacteroidales bacterium
TCTGTCGCCATTGCATCAGCACGCCCCCTTATTGTTTCCGACTCCCTTTCAGCCTCAGACATGATCTCATCCAGGTCTCGCTGCTTGTCTCCCCTTATACTGCTTGCTTCTCCTTCTCCTTCCGAACGGAACTGTCCTGCTATTCTTTCCCGTTCACTGATCATACGATCGAACACCCTTTCTCTTACTTCATCCACGTAGTTGAGCCTTTTAAACCGAAAGTCCAGTATCCTTATACCAAGATCTGACACCCTTTCATTTGCCCTGGATAGTATTTCTGCTTCAATCTTATCCCTGCCGACACTTATCTCTTCCAGCACCTCAAGTTCTTCAAGGTATTCCTCATATATTTCAGGGGTGCGGTTTGTGGAACGAACTAAATCAATCAATTCATGACTTGCGACCGCATTGCGTGTTTCGCCGTCAAGAATGTCATCCAGGCGGGATTGTCCTGACGTCTCATCGCGCAACCTGATAAAGAACTGAAGCGGGTCAACTATCTGCCAGCGTGCATAGCTTTCCACGAATATGAATTTTTTGTCCGCTGTAGGGATCTGATTGGGGTCTCCGTCCCACTTCAAATAGCGCTTGTCGAAAAACTGAACCTTCTGAATGAAGGGAGCTTTAATATTCGGACCGGGATGAACCCGTGGCTCTCCAACCGGGCGCCCGAACTGGGTTACTATAGCCTGCTGTTTTTCATCAAGGATATAAATGGTATTGAAGGCAGTTACCAGAACCACAATCCCTATAATTAAAAGTGTAATATGCGACTTTTTCATAATATCCTTCATTTATTGATTTTCATTCGGATCGTTTTCTCTCCCAATAGTTATACCCTTGCCGTCAAGGTTCAGAAGGGGAAGAACATTGGTGCTGTTTTCGTCAATAATGACCTTGTGATTGATCTCAGGAAGGATCCGCTCAAGGATTTCATAGTATAACCTGGTTTTGGTAACTTCAGGTGCATTGACGTACTCATCGAAAAGGGCTGTGAATCTTGCAGCCTGACCTTCAGCCCTGTTAACACGTGCCATGGCGTATCCTTCAGCCTGCTGGATCATTTCTCTTGCTTCACCCCTTGCACGGGGTATAATCCTGTTGTAATCTGCCTGGGCACGGTTTATAAATGTCTCCCGCTCCTGCCTTGCCTCATTCACCTCATTGAATGCAGGTTTGACGGTTTCAGGGGGATTGACATCCTGTAGAACCACCTGGTCAATGCGAATGCCGTTTTCATATTCATCACAAAGCTTCTGCAGAAGTATCTCAACTTCAGTTGCAACCTCCTGCCTGCCTAAAGTCAGAACCTCATTTACGGTACGGTCGCCAATGATCTTTCGCATCGCTGCTTCCGACATATCGTGAAGAGCATCCTCAGCCTCCCTTACCCTGAAAAGGTAGTTATAGGAATCGACTATACGGTACTGAACCACCCATTCCACATCAGCAAGGTTCAAATCACCCGTGAGCATAAGTGACTCGTCCTTGTAATCCTCTTCTGCATATCGTGTCCTTACCCCAGGATCAGCGGTACGGAATCCAAACTCCTGCTTAAGCTGCCGCTGTACGGGTATCTTGAACATTCTTTCAATCCCGAAAGGCACAATGAAGTTAAGTCCGGGTGTAACTGTACGGTTATATTTCCCGAGCATTATAACAACACCCTCTTCTTCAGGACCTACAGTCTTTGCAGAAGTTAAAACTGCTGCGAGCAATATTATTCCGATTACAATTTTCCTGACGTTCTTCTTCGCCATATATGAATAATATTGACTGTTCTGATATTTATCTGCCATATATACAGTCTTTTTAAATTAAAGATTTAAATAACGCCGAAGGTAATTATATTACATCTCAATTCAATAAATAAATAGATATTTCACAAACAGGGTTACCTGACTGTCCTTACCGTAACCTCCAGTATGATAGTTTCACCGGGTGAAATGACAAAACGTGGCTGTCCGGGAGTTTCAGTTCCATAATAACCCCTGTTCCCGTATGCAAGTGACGGGGGAACTGCCAGCAACCTTACCTCCCCTTCCCTCATATCCAATACCGCCTCCTGAAGCCCTTGTATTATATTGTCATCACCTGCCACCCATGTGAAATTTGAAGGGTTTAATGCTCTGATCGGCTTACCTTCATCCGGTGAACTGACGAAATTAACCCCGTCAATTATCCTTCCGTTATAGGAAAGGGTAACAGTGGAACCTTCCTCTACATCCCTTCCGGTGCCTTCTCTTACTACCTTGTATTTCAACCCGCTTTCTGCAATTACCAGATCAGGGTATTTTTTATTAATAATCTTTTCTTCCCTTTCCCTGCGCATTTCCTCTTCATATTTTACTTTTCTCCACTGAATGTTTACCAGTTCATTGAATATTTCTTCGTTTACCATGTAACTTTCGTAATCCTCACCTGCTCTTACAATATTTACACTATAAACGGTATCTCCCTGTTCAATGTTATTTACCACATTCATTCCTGATACAACCTCCCCGAAAAGCGTGTAATTGCCGTCAAGGTATGATCTGTCGGCGAGTGTTACATACCATTGCGAGGAGTTTGTGTGCGGTCCTGCATTTGCCATACCAACCATGCCTGCTTTATTGTGACTGAGACCGGAAATCTCGTTGGGAATATGATAACCGGTATTGCCTGTTCTCTCATCAGGTGTACCGCCATCAATTACCGGGATGCCTGTCTGGATAACATGACCTTCAACTACCCTGTGCCAAATGGAACCGTTGAAATACGGCCTTCCTTGAGGAAAAGCGGCATTTGTAATTGTGCCCTCTGCAAGTCCCACAAAATTGGCAACCGTCATCGGGGCACTTTCTTCGTCAAGAAGAATGGAAAAAAGTCCCTTATTGGTTCTCACATCTCCATAAAGCCCGTCAGGCATGAACAGCCCCTCCCTTGAGAGAAGATTGTCCAGGTTTGCTATGCCGTAAGCAACAACGGCTGTTACCATTGATGAGTACTCCAGGTATTCGGGTATTAGCTCATCGTATGTATCCAGGTTGGTATGCCATGTACGTCCGTAGCTGTGTTCACCCCTTGTCTGAAAACCGAATGCGGGCACTCCCCTTTGAAGAAACCAGTGTGTATCGGTACCCCCTCTGCCCCCTTTTCTGATCTGCCGTGTTCTCTCTGAAAGCTGAAAAGGATAAACCGGGTGCATATCAAGGATTGGTTCGACTACCTTCTCAAAATCGGCCATCATGGCTTTGGGTACGCTGATACCTGATATACAGTTAGTGCCTCCGTCCCTGTTAATCATCATTGAAATGCGGGGAAGCTTGTCGGGATTTGACATGACCCATTCCCTTGAACCTATTAACCCGAATTCCTCGGCAGCCCAGAGATGTACCATAATTGTCCTTTTTGGTTTTCCCCCTGCTTCCATTATCAACCTGGCCGCCTCCATTGACGGGCCGACCCCCGAAGCATTGTCAACCGCTCCTGTTGCGCCGGCAAGTCCGTCAAGATGGCCTCCCAGTATTACATACTCATCCGGCTTCTCTGTTCCGGGGATCCATCCGATAACATTATGGAACCTGACAGGCCCCGGTCTGAAGTAGTTCCTTATATCAAATTCCAGCTCAACCTTTTCACCTGCTTCTACCAGGTCCTTTACCTTTTCATATTGTGAATCAATAAGCTTGATGTCGGGAAGTCCGGGAAGCTCATCCCATGATCCAACCCTTGCATAAAGCAGTCGTATGGGGAATGTAGCAAGCTGTATTGTACCAAGGGCACCGGCATTTTTCATGAGCCTTGTAAGCTCAGACTTCCCTCCCCTGTCACGGGGCCATCCTGTATTGTTCCCATCGATCAGCACCCATGCTCCTTCTATATCGTCCCTCATCTCCCAAAACTCATCAATTGTTTCAGGCGATATCACAACATGTCCTTTCTGCCTTCCTTTGGTGCCTGATGTATAGGCAGGGGTGCCAAAATCAAGAGTCAGGTCAAACGGGTAAACCATTTTCCCGGAATAGGGGCCGCGGTTGAATCCGACGGGCAGTTCTCCGGCCTCCTGAAGCTCGACCACCATACCCCATGATCGCATTTCTTCGGCAGCCCACCTTGCTGCAATTTCATAGCTGTCGGAACCGGTTATCCGGTCGCCGAAACGGTTTGTGAGCACATCAATGTGCTCCATCACTTTCGGCTGCGTTATGCCGAGTTCTATGATCCTTTCCGTTACCTCATCATGCTGAGAATGCAATGGCATTAGAACAGTCAGTCCCAGAAGCAGAAATAAATATCTCAGATTTGTCTTCATTTTTGTATTTTATTATTGGTTAACCATATTAAAAATAATCAAATGCTATTCTCCAAAAAACTCCCTTAACCAGAAACTGTTGGCCAGATTGTTGGAATGAACACGCTTGGCTCCTCCCCAGCTGTGACGCCCCCCGGGATAAATCATAAACTCAAACTCTTTCCCCAGGTCCTGCAACCGGGATATAAGTTGGATGCTGTTCTGCATATGCACATTGTCATCCATATCTCCATGCA
>SLCF01000010.1 GCA_007125955.1 Bacteroidales bacterium
ATGAAGCGGTAAGAGTTGTGAAATAAGGAACCGCCGTATACGAGAACCGTACGTACGGTGGTGTGAGAGGTCGGAAAATAAAATAGGAGGAAAACTATTTTATTTTCCTCCTACTCGATTAATTGCTAGTGTATCAGATACAAAATTTAAGATAATCCCCGGGGAAGCGGTGTTGTTTGAATCCCGTCCGTGCCATATAAAAAGGGGGGTTCGCATTGCAGATCCCCCTTTAAATTTTTTTATTTAAAAAAATTATTTCAGTCCTTTCTGGATAAGGAAGGGTTCAATGTCGGGTTCTCTGCCCCGGAACTTTACATAAGCTTCCATTCCCTCCCATAGAGCGTTTTCCGCAAGTATGTATTTCCTGAATCTTTCAGCCACTTCCTGGTTGAAAAGGTCACCAGTCTCCTTAAAAGCCATGAAAGCATCAGCATCCAGAACACCTGCCCACCTGTAAACATAATACCCGGCTGCATAGCCTGTGCCGTGGATATGGCCGAAATAGGTAGTTCTCCATCTTGGCACTATCTCATCAGGCAGACCAATCCTGTTCATGGATTCTTCTTCAAATGCAAGCACATCAATATCATCGCCATGATCGGTAGTATGCCAGTCCATATCAAGATAAGAAGAAGCAAGATATTCGGTCATATCAAAACCCTGGTTGAAATGTTCCGCATTTCTCAGGCGTTCAATAAGCTCATCGGGGATGGTTTCTCCCGTTTCATAATGCACTGCATACATTTTCATCAGTTCAGGTTCTCCTGCCCAGTTTTCAAGTATCTGGGAGGGCAGTTCTACAAAATCCCTTGGCACGCTTCTGGCAGTCCTTCTGTATTTGCCTTCAGCAAAGAAGTTGTGCAGTGCATGACCGAATTCATGGAAGTATGTGGTAGTTTCATCCCAGCTGAGCATAGCGGGGTTGCCTCCTGTAGGACGGCTGAAGTTCATTACAATGGTCACTATTGGCGAAATTCTTTCCCCGTTTTCCCAGGAACCTGTGCGGTAAGTGCCGCACCATGCACCCTGCCTTTTACCCGGACGCGGATGGGGGTCTATGTAAAGAATACCGAGATGGCTCCCGTCATGGTCAAACACTTCGTAAGCTTCAACTTCTTCGTGATATACCGGAACTTCCGGACGCTCTTCAAAGGTCAGTCCAAAGAGTTCGTTCGCGAGGGTGAAATTTCCTTTCCTAACATTCTCTATGGTGAAGTAGGGACCAATTTCATCTTCATCAAGCTCATATTTTTCCTGTCGGACCTTCTCAGCATAGTACCACCAGTCCCACGGTTCAAGGTCAAAGCCTCCGCCTTCCCTGTCAATAATGGCCTGCATATCCCTGATTTCCATATGAGCCCTGTTTACTGAAGGAGGCCATATTTCATCAAGGAAGTCATATACATTATCAGGGTTTTGCGCCATCTGTATATCCAGGAAATATTCTGCATAGTTGTTGAAGCCGAGTAAACGTGCCATTTGCAAACGTAACTGCATCAGCTCGGCGAACAGATCCTTGTTGTCGTACTCATTATCATTGTTGGCGCGGTTGATGAAGGCAGTGAAGATCTCTTCACGCAAACCCCTTCTTTCAGAGTAAGTAACAAAAGGTATCCAGCTTGGCTTATGAAGGGTGATAGCCCACTTGTCTTCAAGGCCTTCCCTTTCTGCTGCCTCTGCGGCTGCTGAAACAACTCCCCGGGGCAGTCCGTCAAGGTCATCTTCCTCCAGTTCAAGAATGAAATTGTTTGTTTCTTCAAGTACATTTTCACCAAGCTGAAGGGATATCATAGACATCCTTTCGTTAAGCTCTTTAAGCACTTCACGGTCTTCTTCCGGAAGTGCCGCACCGTTCCTCTCAAAGTCGCGGTAATAAACTTCAACCAGCCTCATCTGCTCCTGGTCGAGATTTATATCGTGCCTGTTATCATAAACAGTTTTGATACGATCGAACAAGTCCTGGTCCATGCTGATCTCATTTCTATGAGCCGAAAGCATTGGCGTTGTTTCACGTGCTATCTCCTGAAGCCTGGGATTGGTTTCTGCGCTTCTCACGCCTCCAAAAACAGAGTTAACACTACTTAAAAGCTCACCGGCATTGTCATAGGCAACGATAGTGTTCTCGAAAGTTGGTTCTTCAGGGTTATCGATTATAGCATCGATTTCCTCCTTGTGTTGTTTGATAGCTTCCTCTATTGCCGGGAGGTAATGCTCATCTTCAATCCGGTCAAACGGGGGAGCATCAAAAGGGGTATTATAGTCAGTCAGGAGCGGATTATCCCTTAATCCGGGATCTCCGCAACTTCCAACTATAAGAATTAATGGAATAAACATTAGGAATAATGGTTTCATGTGCATTGTTTTTAATAGTTTATAATTGATTATCGGTTGCATTATTGCCGCTTGAAAGCCCCATCCGCCAGTAGCGGACAAAAAAACATGAACAAACATGGAGGTTCCATCAGTTAAACTCTATTATAGTAAATTAATCTGCTTTTATTGCCAAAAACAAATATATTACAATTAATGCAAACGCATTAATATTATGCTGTAAAAATTAATATGTTGTTAAAGGTTAGGGTGATTACTGTTCTTTATTACATATTTTTTTAATTTTGGAGGTTTAAAAATAAAAAAGGACAAAGAAATGAGAGGAGACAGTGAACTATACAGAATCCTTGCAGAGCTTGAAATAGAATTCGATTATCATGAGCACCCCCCTGTGGCTACAGTTGAAGAGGCTTCCCGTTACTGGAAAGACCTGGATTCAGCTCATTGCAAAAACCTTTTTTTCAGGAATCATAAGGGTAACCGTCACTACCTCGTGATACTCGAACATTCCGCAATACTTGAAATTCGTGATCTGGAACAAAGCCTGAAACAAGGGAAGCTTTCATTTGCATCTCCGCGAAGGATGAAGAAATATCTGGGACTGGAACCCGGCTCAGTTTCGCCTTTCGGACTGATACACGATCATGATAACCACGTTCACCTTTTCATAGATGAGAACCTTAAAGATTCCGGAAAGATCAGCTTCCATCCAAATCTGAACACCGCTTCCCTGATAATTTCATACCGGGATTTTTTGCGCTTTCTGGAATGGACAGGGAACAGTTATGAATATGTGAAACTTTACGGATAGAGTGTTCCGGGGCACGGATTCGGCAAGCAGCCATAGGGAGTGCTTATTTAGAATCCCGTAAATGAAACTAAGAGTTATTCATCCTTGATGCATCTCACTGAAAGGCCGTTTCTCATATGGAATGTGCCTTCTTCTATATCGCCGCCATCGTAAGCAACGGTTTTGAACCAGGCATATGAGTTGTCAAAGGCTGAGGAAGTCCACCAGTCGCCGTAGCTTCCAAGATAATGGAACCTCCCGTTGGTATAGCGGTATCCGCCGGGGAGTGCATTGAAACCGGTTTCATTTGTTGCTCCTTCATTAGGCCTTCTCCATCTCCGGCTGGTTGATTTCAGCTTGCCACCGGCAACATTTTTGCCATCAAGTGAAAGGATCAGCTCCCACCAGTCGTTGTAATCAGGTACCCGCCAGCCTGCGGGACAAAGTCCTCTTTCATCCTCGACTGCGTACCAGTTGTACAGTGCTCCGTATATCCGTGCAAAAAGCCTGAAATTCATGTAAATTGAATAGGCGCCTGTTTCCAGGGAAGCCCATTCGTTATCGTTTCTTACATTCGGAACAGGGTCGCCGTTGCTGTAATGTGTTACCCTTAGGTTTTCAGCCATCCATACCTGGTTGCCTATACGAACGGTTTCATATTCGTTACCGTCAATATCGGTTACCGTTCCGGCAGAGGTGATATTAATCTGGGATGATGCTGCAGCAGTTATAAGAAACAAAAAGACTGAAGTACATACTTTAAAAGTAATTTTCATAACCTTACGGTGAATTGCCGGTTCTCTTTTACTCATGACCTAATTAAACAAATATATATGACATTTTTTAAAATGACATACAAGAGGTATGAAAAATATTTAGGGATGTTCCATCTGAAAGTCTGAATTTTGTAAATTCTTGATACAAATTATGCACACAACCACGTTCGCGGGGCGCGAAGTGTCCGACTAAAAATGCATAAAAAAAGCGGCCCGGAAGCCGCTTTGTAAAACTAATAAACATAAAACATCTTTTACATTCTGGAACCGAAGAAAATGCCGTTGGCAAAAAGCTTGCTGTTGCCAAACCAGAAGGCCCGGAAGTTGGGGTTGTGCACAATAGTGACAATAGTCCCTCTTCCCCTTGAATTGACAAGCACTCCGGCAGAGTTGTTTACTATATCTTTATAGGGTTCCCATACATAACCGCTCAGCAGAGCATCTTCGGTAAAGATAAGCGGGTTTGAGAACGGGTTGCCCTCCTCGGGTTTTATTGCAAAAGTACCAGATACATAAACCGGAAGCATTTCATTCCTGTATCCGTAGGCAATAGGATGAGTTGTATCAAGTTTTGCCTCGAAAATGGTTCCCGATATCCTTCTTGCACCGTAGTAATTGGATCTGATACTATAGGGCAGCATTTGTGGTGGCTCTTCAATATCAGGTGATGAAACATAATCAAAGTCGGCAAAACCGTTTCTTTCCAGCCATCTGTTGGCAGTACCTAAAGCAACTATTGTTCCTCCTCCGCGCAACCAGCGATCGAGATTATCTCTGCCCGATTCAGTTATTCCACCGTAGCTGCCGGAAACCATTATTATGGTGTTGTACCTGCTTAGATCCGTGTTGTTGAAACTGCTCAGCTCCATCTTGGTGGAAGGTATATTGTAGCGCTGATCAAGCAGGTGCCAAACTTCACCGGCATCCCTGCTGCTGGTTCCGGAACCTATAAGCAGGAGAATTTCAGGTTTGTTAAGAGATCCAAAGCTGCCGCTGCCAAGGTGTATTCCTTCCTGTGCAAAGCTGGTTTCAACCGCATGAATGGTAATTCCGGTTTCGGAGGCTGCATTGCGCATAAGTTCATATATCCTGTCGGGATCCAGCTCCTGTGTCTGAACCGGAATTGAGATAGTTCCGTAGTTGAACTCCACAAGGTCGCCTTCTGCATTGTACATGCTGAAGGGATTAGTAGCTACTTTGGTTCTCAGTCCGTTATTCTGCAGGTAGTAAAGAGCCTTTGGTGCATAGTACTCATCCCATTCAAAAAGGTAGGCATTTTCTGATTTGCCTCCGATCACATTCCCGGTGGGGAAAGAAGCCGCTTCAACAAAATTCCCCCGGATTGAATTCAGTTGCCTTGCAGTAGTTATTTTTCCGTAAGGCATATTAAAAGCAAGGGGCTTAGTCCATGTTGAAACATCGTAGAAGAGGCTGTCCTCAAACTCAAGTACCTTCTCGAACATTGACTGGATAAGCCTGTACTGGCGTTGTTTCAGGGGTACAACCCATGATTTGCCCGGAGAATAGGTCTCCCCGTCAATCTGCACGCTCTCGTTTATTTCATAGAAATTTATCTGGTGAGTTTTCAGTATGTCGAGAAGGTGGTAATTTTTTCCCTGATCATACTGGTCGCCGAAAATATAAGCCTCGAAATCCTCCTGGTTTGCCTCTTCAATTGCTGAAGTGTAGAACCAGCGGAGGTGTTCAAGCAGTGTTTCCCTCATGTTTAAACCTGCCTCAACAGATGAAAGGGATACTACAACCTGGTTTTTAATTGTTTTGGAAAAATCAAGGATACCGTGAATAGTCTCCCTCTGATGCCCCCTTGAGGAAGCCTGCTCGAAAAGGATTCCGATACTGCCGTGTACATCGGGATAGGTTGACCCTTTACCGTAGTAAAAGTCGTCGAAGCCCTGCTGTGTATAGTAAAGCTGACCTATTCTGTCGAATGCTGCGGCGTGGAACATAGCCACGTCCATTGTAAGGTCATCTGTACGTTGCGGTGTGCGGGGATTAACTCTTTCAGGAACACCGGGCTGGAAAAAGAATGTGCTGTTGGAGCCAAATTCGTGGTGGTCGGTGTTAATGTTGGGCATCCAGTTGTGATATGCCTTCACTCTGCCGTGGCTTTCCGGGTGTTGTACAGGCAGCCAGTCGCGGTTCAGGTCAAACCAGTAATGGTTGGTGCGTGATCCGGGCCATACATCGCTGAATTCCCTGTCACTTGGGTTAGGATTGAGAGTGTAGCTTTTGTGCCTGTTAACCCAGCTTGCAAACCTGTCCTGTCCGTCCGGGTTAAGTGAAGGGTCAATTATTATGACCATATTGTCGAGTATTTCGTTCACTTCACTGCTTATCCCGGCGGCAAAATAGTAAGCGATCAGGGGAGCTGCATTGTGTGCACTGGGCTCGTTACCGTGGACACCGTAACCGAGTCTCACCACAGCCGGCATATTGCTTATATCCAGATTAGCCGACCTGTCAGGCTCAGTCAGTGCAAGATGGTTTTCCCTTATGGATTCGATGTTTCTCATGTTCTCCTCGGAGGTGATTACAAGGTGAACAAGAGGCCTTTGCTGGTGAGAGCGCCCGTATTCATAAATCATAGCCCTGTCGGATGTTTCAGCTATAAGTTGCATATATTGAACGGAAAGGGGATGGTGGATGTGCCATTCGCCGATCTGGTAGCCCAGAAACGATTCCGGTGTGGGAACCGACTGGTCGTATTGTATATCAGGCAGATAATAGGTCAGATCCACCTGTGCGCCAACGCGCAGGAATATGAAAAGCAGTAAAGGAAAGAAAATGGTTTTTTTCATGATTTATGGTTTTTGATTGAAATAATTAGAAATTCAAACTGCCAATTTATAAAATTTTTATTTAATGTTTATTTATTAATTGGCCTGAAAATAAACTATAATGCGGAATTTTTTATTAGGAGTTAAAATTCAGATATTTTCTGTCTGTTTCAAAAGCAGTACACCAGTATATGTTACATAACCTGTTTTAATAATCTTCGGAACAGTTGAATTAACGAAACTGCACCGTTTTTCTGCAGATAATTTATTTATCCAAGTTCATAGACCCTTTTCAGCCTGTCATGATCGAGAATAGTGATTTTTTTCCCGTCAATACTGATTATTTTGTCTTTTCTGAATTCCGACAGTATGCGGATCACATTTTCCGTGCTCATATCAATTAACTGTGCTATCTCTTTTCTGCTTATTGGCAGTTCAAAATGGTCTTTTCCGTAGATATGCTCGGCAAAGAAAAGTATAATGTAGGCTATCCTTCCCCGGAGCTGCCTGGAATTGATCTTCAGTCTTGCATTAACAGCATCATTTGCAGCAAGGCTTATCTTTTCAATAATATCCATTGCAAATCCGCTATTCTCTTCAAGTAGTTGTTTCATTAACCGGAAATCAATTCCGCAAACAACCGAATCTTCTATTGCAGTTACCGAGTATAAATATTCACTCCTGGAAAAAAAATTCAACAGTCCGATAAAGTCGTCCGGTTTTGCAACATTTATAATATGTTCCTTGTTGTTTTTCCCGGTTTTTAAAAGTTTAATCAAACCCTTCTGAAGAAAAAGAAAATTGATTATTTCATTCCCTTCACTACATATTATTTCACCCTTTTCAAAAAGAAAGGTGTTATGGTTTTGTAAAATCCGGTTGAACTGCTCATCAGTCAATTTTTCCAGTAAACCCTTGTGTTCAATACATTCCTGTCCGGTCTGATTTCCTTTATTGTTATCCATTTAAGCTATCGTACTTATGATATTTATCATTAATGATATATGTCAGTTGAAATAAAACATCAAAATGTCATGATAGTTGTATAATTGCATATGTAAAATTCCTAAACGAATTTAAAACTATAAAATATTTAACAAAAACAGGTATGAAAAAAATAGTGATTTTAGGAGCAGGAACCGGCGGCACCATTATGGCGAACAAGCTGCGTAAGGCACTTGATAAAAGTGAGGCAGAAATAACCATAGTTGACAGGGACAAAACACATTATTATCAGCCAGGACTGCTGTTCATCCCGTTTGGAATATATAACAGGGATGACGTTATAAAACCGAAAGCAGATTTTATTCCGCCAGGTGTTAAGCTTGTTTTCAAATCAATTGAAAAGATAGAGCCTTCCGAAAACAGGGTATTGCTTGAGGGCGGCCAGGTTCTCAGTTACGATTACCTCATAATAGCAACAGGAACGAATATCGATATTGACGAAACTCCCGGAATGAACGGAGAACTATGGGGCAAGAGGATATTCGACTTTTATACCATTGAAGGGGCAACAGCATTAAGGGAGTTTTTCCGTGACTGGGAGGGAGGCAACATGGTGGTTAATGTAGCGGAGTACCCCATCAAGTGCCCTGTTGCACCTCTTGAGTTCACTTTTCTTGCGGATTCATATTTTTCAGAAATCGGTATCCGTGATAAGGTTAACATCAGCTACGTAACTCCCCTTTCCGGGGCATTTACAAAACCAAAAGCTTCCAAAATGCTGGGTGAGCTGCTTGTGGAAAAGAATATCGATGTTATACCTGAGTTTTCTCTTGAAAGTGTTGACAACGAAAAAAGTGTAATCCGTTCCTACGACGAAAGGGAAGTCCCCTTTGACGTATTAACAATTATACCGACCAACAAAGGGAGTGCTCTTGTCGAAAAAAGCGGGATGGGTGATGACCTTAACTTTATTCCGACCGACAAGTACACATTGCGCTCAAAAGATTACGAAAATATTTTCGTACTCGGGGATGCTTCCGATATACCGACATCCAAGGCAGGTTCTGTGGTGCACTTTGCCTCTGATGTGGTTTTTGAAAACCTTATGAGCCTGCTGGAAGGCAGGCCCATGAAAGCCAAATTTGACGGCCATTCCAACTGCTACATAGAAACCGGGTTTGGCAAAGGTTCAATTATTGATTTCAACTATGATACGGAACCACTGCCAGGAACTTTTCCATTGCCCGGTATAGGACCGTTCGGATTGCTTCAGAACACAAAGATGAACCATTACGGAAAGGTTCTTTTCCGCTGGCTATACTGGCATATAATATTAAAAGACAAGGAGCTGCCTATCGAATCGCAAATGACGATGGCCGGGAAAAAATTATAAAAACTTTTCACTTATGGCTGAGAATAACAGAGAAATACAAAAGCAGATAAACGAGCTGAACACAAAACTCGACCTGGTACTGGAGCATGTAAACCAACAACGCCTGAAAAGGGAGATGACAGATGACCTCTTTGCCGATCTTTCTATTGTTGCAAGGGATGCATGGGACACAACTGTAAGCGAGCTTGATGACCAGGGCATTGAAATGGATATGGACGACATTAAGCAGCTAATATTTAAGTTTATAAAAAACATAAAAAACTTTAATGATGCCATATCTTTCTTCGAGAGCATGAATGATATGATAAAAGATGCCGCTCCCATAGTAAACGAAATGGGTATTGATGCAATCAAAAAACTCCATGAATTTGAAAATAAAGGCTATTTTAATTTTATGAGGGAGGTGGCAACCGTTACTGACAGGATTGTTACCGGCTTATCGGCAGAAGATATGCGAAGGCTTTCAGACAATGCAGGGGAGATAGTGGAATTGCTGCGTAATCTCACCGATCCCGGGATGGTGAGATCAATGAACAAAATGGTAATGGTTATGCAGAATATGACAACCTCTGAAGTTGAAGAATATGGTCTATGGAAAACACTGAAAGCAATGAATTCTAAAGATATGCGCAAAGCAGCCGGATTTATGATGACGTTTGTCAAAAAAATGAACGATGAACAGGCTGCGGAAGTTAAAAAGGATAATATATAACATTAAAAACCACTAAAAATCAATATTATGGCACAAAAAACTATAGCAGGGAAAACAGTTAATTTAACCGACGAGGGATACCTGGAAGATTATACTCAATGGAACAAAGAGATAGCAAAAGAGATTGCCCGTGAAGAAGAGATTGAATTAACTGACAAGCACTTTCAGATACTGGATTTTCTCCGGAAAAAACACGGGGAAGGAGCTGAGCTGACAATCAGGAAAGTGGGGAAATCGGGTATAGCAGATATAAAGGAACTTTACAAGCTGTTCCCCGGCGGCCCGCTTAAAAAGAGCTCAAGGATAGCCGGTATTCCAAAGCCAACTTCATGTGTATAATTTCTAAATAAGAGTGATATGGAAAAAAATAATAACGAAAGTATAAAAAAGGTTTCCATAATTTGTGCAAAGGGAAGCCTGGAGGACGTCTATGCCGCTCTCGTACTTGCAAACGGCGCGGTAATGGAAGGTAAAGAAGCCAGGCTGTTCTTTACCTTTTTCGGGATGGATGCAATAATTAAAAAGCGGATGAACAAACTTCATACAGCCACCGTGGGTAATCCTGCCCTCAGGATGCCCAACGGAAGCAGAATGCCCAAACTTCTGGGGTTGATACCGGGTGTACAGTCAATGGTTTCAAAAATGATGAAAAAGGAGATGGACAAGCTGGATGTTCCGCCCGTAGATGAATTCCTTGACATGATAACAGCCGGGGGTGGCGAAGTATATGCCTGCAAGCTGGCATTTGACATGTTCAAACTAAAAAAGGAAGATCTCAGTGAGCATGTATCCGGCATACTTACAGTTGGTGAGTTCTACGAAAAAGCGGGAGGAGAGGGGTCACAGATCATTTTCACCTGATCCTGAATTGATTCCGGCTGTTGTTTAAATATACCGGAAGACAGCAATTTTGAAATTACCGGGGGTAAGCCGTATTAAGGCTAACCCCCGGTTTTTTCATCACGGTAGTTATTATACCTTACAACTTTGACAAAATCTTTCCTGATCTTTTTACGCTTCCTGCCCGCAGGGTATCCCAGAGTGATTATCAGTAAAGCCCTTTTTGACTCAGGTATGCTGAGCAGTTCCTTCACCTTTTTCTCATTGAACCAACCGATCATACAGGTCCCGAGTCCTTCCGCCTCAGCCTGGAGGCATAACTGGATTGCACTTATCCCAACATCCATGGAAGTGAACTTCTTGTCCCTTATCATTTCCCCCAGCCTGGATGTCAGGTTGGGCCTTTCCTCGACAATTACGATGTGAACAGGTGCCTGTTTGGTGAAATGGTTCAGGGGCAGCAGCCTGTTTGCAGTTGTATCGGCAATAGCATTTTTCAGTCCCGGTTCATCCACCACTATGAAAGTCCACGGCTGTGAGTTGCAGGCAGATGGTGCAAGTTTTGCCGCTTCCAGGCACCGGTTCAGTTTTTCCTTTTCGACCGGTTTTTCATGGTATTTCCGGTCGCTTTGCCTGTTTCTGATAATTTCAAGTAAATCTTCCGGTGATATCATAATACAATTAGTAACCTGCAGCCTGTCCGTCTTTTCTCGATTCGGAAGCACCGTAATAAACATTATTAATCCAGTCGTGCATAATTGCCTGGTAACCACCAAATCCGCCCACACTCCACTGAATCCTGTGGCCCCTCCCAAGCAGTTCCCTTATCACTTCAAAATCGAAACCGCTTTCAAGGTTAACGGTTCCACCACCTGTCATTGTCTCACCGGTAGGCTGTGAAGAACCGATATGCCTCATCCTTGGTGCATCGCCTGCTTCCTGAAGGTTCATTCCGAAATCCACCATGTTTATAACGATCTGTGCATGGCCCTGTGGCTGAAAGGCTCCGCCCATAACTCCAAAGCTCATGTAGGGCCTGCTGTCTTTGGTCACAAAGCCGGGTATGATGGTGTGGAACGGGCGCTTGCCAGGTTCATAGGTGTTGAAATGGCCCTCTTCAAGGTTGAAAGCCTCACCTCTTGTCTGGAGCACAAATCCTAGTCCCCACGGAGTCATCCCGGAGCCCATTCCCCGGTAATTGCTTTGAATAAGAGATACCATGTTGCCGTCTTTGTCGGCTGTTGTGAGATAAATGGTATTCGGGGCATCAGGTATTCCGGGTTCGTATGTCCTTGCTGCCCTGTCAGGATCGATCAGTTTCCTTCTTTCATCAGCATACTCTTTTGAAATAAGTCTTTCAAGGGGAACATCGCTGAAGTCCATATCAGCATAATACTTCGCCCTGTCTTCAAAAGCAAGTTTTTTGGCTTCGATGAAATGATGTATGTATTCAGCGCTTCCAAAACCCATTGAAGCAATATCGTAGCCTTCAAGTATATTGAGTATCTGAAGCACAGCAATACCCTGTCCGTTCGGCGGGATTTGCCAAACGTCATAGCCCCTGTAATTGGTCGATGCAGGCTCAACCCATTCAGACGTGTGGGCTGCCATATCTTCATAGGAAAGGAATCCTCCCTGCTCTTCAATATATTCGCCTAAAGTCCGTGCTATATCCCCGCGGTAAAACTCTTCTCGCCCCCCCCTGGCAATTTTTTCATATGTGTTTGCCAGATCGGGGTTCCTGAAAATTTCCCCTTTTCCGGGGATGGTTCCGTCAGGGGAGAAGGTTTCAGAGAAATTGGGATACCTGGAAAGCGACCTTATACCTCGTTCAAGGTAGTAGGCAATAACTTCCGTTACCGGAAAACCTTCACGGCCGTAAAATATTGAAGGCTCAAGTATCTTTTCCATGGACAGTTTCCCGAATCGATCATGCAGCTCAAACCATCCATCAACTGTACCGGGTACGCTTACGGAAAGAGCCCCTCGTGAGGGAATCCTGTTGTAATCATTCTCTTTGAACCATTCCAGGGTAAGTGACTTTGGAGAGCGCCCGCTTGCGTTCAGTCCGTAAAGCTGTTCAGTTTCGGCGCACCAGACTATAGCAAAAAGGTCACCACCAATACCGCATCCGGTTGGCTCTGTAAGCCCCAGCATAGCATTAGCAGCAATGGCTGCATCAACAGCCGATCCACCCTGCTTCAGTATATCAACAGCAACTTGTGTGGCAAGAGGCTGACTTGTTGCGGCCATGCCGTACTGACCCAGAACTTCTGAACGTGTGGCAAAATTTTTGCCGGTGATACGGTCTTGTGAAAACATACTCAGGGAATAAGTGATTAGAAATAAGAAAAGTAAAAGTTTCTTCATGGTGTAGGGTTTGTTTGATTAACTAAACTATTAACTCGTTTTTTACAGGATAAATGTAAATAAAATTTCCAACTGATAAAACATAACAGACAATAAAGTGCCTGAATGGAAAATTGCTTTTGCAGGCCGCTTCTATTGCTGTTTCACAAATCCCTGATCATCCAGATGCTGCAGGAGGTATGGCCGGAATTGCCAAGAGGGTGGCCGATATTCCTGAATCCCTGTTTTTCGTATATTCTTACTGCATTTGAAAACTCCGGCATACTTTCAATATAAAGTTTTTGGTATCCCATCAATTTTGCTGCCTCTATGCATTTTTCCATGAGAGTCCTTCCAATACCCATTCCCCGAAAATCCTTGTGAAGGTAATACTTAACAAGTTCAGCAGTATCGTTATCCAGTCCTTCGGTAGGGTATATCCCACAGCAGCCGCAAATTTGCCCTTCCACCTCTGCAACCAGGAGCAGGGAATCATCTCTGTTGAAAAGGTCACTCAGGTTATCTGTTGCAGGATCCGAATACACTGTACCCTGCCGGGGGGCGTTATGTTCGTCAAAAACTTCACGGATCAGTCCAGCCAGCCTGAAATTGTCTTCTTTTTTAACTTCCCTTACAGTAATGTTTTCCGGCATGAGCTATAAAATTTGACTTATAGTTATTAAAGTAAAAACCAGAATCCAAAAAAATGGCAACCAGTCCCGAACAGTACAAAAATATGAAAAAACCCGTGCATATAGGGTTTTGAACGCCACATGTAAAAAACAGGCGCAAAAGTGTAGCTGAGGCATCCTGCCAGCAGGAACCACAGCGACAGTGCCGGAGTATTCCTGATAACCGGGACAATGGCAATAATTATTATCCATCCCATTGCCACATATAAAATTGTTGATAAAAGTCGCATTTTATTTGAATAAAACCACACCTTGAAAATTACACCGGAAATTGCAACCGTCCAGATAACTCCAAATATAACCCAGCCAAAAGGGCCGCGTATAGTTGTAAATGTAAGAGGTGTATAAGTTGCCGCTATCAGAATATAAATTGATGAATGATCCAGTTTATTAAGTTTGTATTTCAGCCTGGGGTTGTAGGTGCCGTGAAAAAGGGTTGATGATGTATATAATAATATCATCCCGGCACCGAAAATACTGAATGAAACAATGTGCCAGGCCGTGCCCAGCAGTGATGCGCGGACTATCAACAACACAGTTGCAGCAACAGCCAGTCCAGTACCAATGCCGTGCGTTACACTGTTGAAAATTTTCCTTAAAAACGTAGCATAGCTTAATTAACCGTCTTAATTATCGGGGCAGGTTCATTGATTGCATGTGTTGATAATTCGATCACAAATTTTTTATACCTTTGATTTACTTTCTGTGAAAAATTGTTAAACATCAAATTCTAAATGTGATGAAACAGAAAATTTTTCAAATCAACCAAATTTCGGGGTACCTTCTAGTTCGCATCATCCTGGGTTATGTATTCCTTGTTGCAGGTCTGCAAAAGTTCATATTTCCCGATAATATGGGCCCGGGTCGTTTTATAGAAATGGGTTTTCCGGTTCCTGAATTCACCGCTTATTTTGTAGGCTTTTTTGAGACCCTGGGAGGCTTTCTTATTTTGGTCGGGCTGGCTTCTCGGCTTGCTGCTATTCCTCTGGCAATCACAATGGTAGTGGCAATTATTACAACGAAATTCCCTCAGCTTTCAGATGGTTTCTGGACATTTGCCCATGCCGCAAGGCTCGATATTTCCATGCTTCTTACAAGCATCTTTGTAATTTATAACGGATCGGGAAGATATTCCGTGGATAAAAAATATTTCGAAAATTAGACCATGGAAGAGGCATCTGAATTCTTGCGAGCTGTTGACATGACACTAAGAGTATAATGCAGGTCAGAGATTCTTCGATCATTTGTCATAATTTGCAGTGATATAGCAGATGGTTGCGAGTTACTAGTTAAACCTGTAGCTGATCTTTATTCCTGCTGTAAAGTTCAACGGATTGCCCGGGTAGTAATAACGTCGCGGGGCATTATTAAATGAAGGAGCATTTATAAGGATCATGGAGGCATATTTGTTGTTGGTAATATTTCCTGCAAATAGAAATGCATCGGTATCAAGATTATCTGATAAACTTGTTTTAAACCCAATAGTTGCATTAATAACATTATGACCTTCATAAAAACGGTTATTTGCATCATTCATGGGAATCTTTCCAACATACCTGAAATTGAGGTTTGCATATAATCCCCCTTTCAATGATCCATAAATCCCTGTATTAACAACCATGTCAGGAATTCCCGGCAGCAGGTTGCCGGAATAATCAACTCCCTCATCTGTAAAATCGGTGAACCTGAAATTATTAAGGGTCAGGTTGGGAGTCAGGATAACTTCATCCGGTTCCCACCATAACTCCTGTCCCGAATCGCTGCTGCGGAAGAGGATCAGCTGAAATTCACCTTCAAATCCCTTATGAAGTGATTCCCCGGCATTTCTACCAACCCAGGCATCTTCGCCCACTCTTTCCGCTACAAGCAG
>SLCF01000136.1 GCA_007125955.1 Bacteroidales bacterium
ACTTGAGGAAGCAGGAAGGGAGGGAGAGGCATCAAAGTACTTGAGGAAGCAGGAAGGGAGGAGTAGGGGAGACTGGTTATTCATCATAAAATCGTTATGACAGAGATTATTACAATAGGGAATGAGCTGACCGAAGGGCGCATATCAGATACCAATGCAAAATGGCTGGCTGAAAGAATGACCATGGCAGGGTTTACTGTAAGCCGCATTTCTTCGGTGCGGGATGACAGGGAAACTCTTGCAGGTGTTATCCGCGAGGCTTCGGGACGTTCAGATATTGTAATTCTGAGCGGCGGACTCGGTCCGACAACCGATGATGTTACAAAGGGAGCACTATGCGATTTAACCGGCAGCAAACTTGTCGGGGAGAAAACGGTTTTTTTGCATATAAAAAAGATGCTGAAGGAAAGGGGATTAAAACTGAATGAGAATAACCGGAAACAATCTGAGATACCTGAAGGATCGAAGGCAATAGCAAATCCATTAGGAACAGCCCCGGGTATCTGGATAGAAAAAGAGGGCAAGGTGATTGTTGCAATGCCCGGTGTGCCTTTTGAACTGGAGAATATGGCTGAAAAAGAAGTGTTGCCCCGTCTGAAAGCCACTTTCAGCACACCTTCAAGCTATTACCGTACTATAATGACCTCCGGTAGCTTCGAGGCCATGCTTGCTGAAATTCTTGGAGATTTTGAAAAACAGCTTCCCTCCGGGGTCAGCATTGCATATCTTTCGTCTCCGGGTGTTATAAAGCTGCGGCTGGGTGCACGTGCCGGTTCTGATAATGAAGCCAGGGAGATGGTAGAAAGGGAGGTGGAAAAGCTCAATAAAATAATTCCTGAATATATAACGGGATATGATGATGAAACGCTTGAAATGACTGTCGGCAGACTGCTGAAGGCTGCCGGCAGGAGTTTATGCACTGCTGAAAGCTCAACAGGCGGCACAGTATCTTCTATGATCGTTTCAGTTCCCGGCTCCTCGGAATACTTCAAAGGAGGAATAGTAGCATATTCCAACGAATTTAAAATCAATTTGCTTGAAATTGACAATACAATACTGGATAAATATGGCGCAGTAAGCCGGCAGACTGTTGAGGCTATGGCAAAGAACAGCTGCCGCATAACCGGAAGTGATTATTCAATTGCAGTTTCCGGAATTGCCGGGCCGGAGGGAGGCACCCCCGCCAAGCCTGTGGGGACTGTCTGTATCGCCGTCAATTCCCCTTCAGGTTGCATTGCCAAAAAATTCAGTTTTGGCGATAACAGGAGAAGGAATATTCAAAGAGCTTCAATGGCGGCGCTTAATATGCTTCGCAAAAGAATTTGTGAAGAAGAGTCTTAACATCAATCTGTTTTGAAAGGAAGAGGTGATTGTGCACCACGAAAGAGTGTGTGAGTTAATTGTATGGTATTATATGGAGAAAAAAAATCATGGATATTTGATTATTTAAATAAAAATAACCAATTTTGCAACTTGTTAAAAAAGAGTTTAAGGAAAAAACATATAAGAAGATGTCGAGAATTTGTCAGGTAACAGGAAAAAAGGCCATAACAGGCAATAGTGTATCGCACTCAAACAGGAAAACGAAAAGGTGGTTTTATCCCAACCTCTTTACCAAAAAGTTTTATTACCAGGAAGAGGACCGCTGGGTAACACTCAAGGTTTCCGCAGCCGGAATAAGGCTGATAAATAAGAAAGGCCTTCACACCGTGCTTAAAGAAGCACAGGAGAAAGGTTATGTAAAAACCGTTTAAGAGGAGGATGAAAAATGGCTAAAAGAGCAAAAGGCAACAGGCAGCAGGTTATACTGGAGTGCACGGAGCACAAACAGTCGGGTATGCCCGGAACGTCAAGGTATATTTCGACGAAGAACAAGAAGAACAGTCCCGACAGACTGGAACTGAAGAAGTACAATCCGGTAATGAAAAAAATGACCGTTCACCGCGAAATAAAATAGGACTGAGTTATGGCAAAGAAAGTAGTAGCAACATTGAAAAAGGGTGATGCCAGGAACCTTGTTAAGGTTATAAAAATGGTAAGGTCAGAAAAATCAGGCCATTACACCCTCAAGGAAGATATTATAAACAAAGAATTTACCGATAAATTTTTTGAGAAAAAGTGATCCCGTCCGGATCCACCCTGATATTTTCATCTCCCGGGGCTTTTTGCCTTTTCAGGTTGACTCCCGCAGGACTGACAGCCGGTCCGTTAAAGAAATTGTTTATTAAAAACTGTAAAAAACGGGTATAATGTTCAATTTTGGCTTGTTTTCGGGCGGTAAGAAAAAGAAAGATGACCCGGAAAGGGGAGTTGAAAAGAAAGATGAACTCGAAAAGGGGCTTGAAAAGACCAGGGAAAGCGTTTTTAAAAAACTCACCAGGGCTGTAGCCGGCAAATCCAGAATTGACGAAGAGGTCCTGGACAATCTGGAAGAAGCGCTCATCAATTCAGATGTAGGCGTTAAGACAACAATCAGAATAATTGACAAGATATCTGACCGCGTTGCAAGGGAGAAATACCTGGGCACCACGGAACTGAATGTTATTTTGAAGGAGGAGATAGCTTCAATGCTTGGAGGGGAAGAGGATTCATCTCCAGGGGATTTTTCAGTTCCGGAAACCGGCGGTCCCTGTATAATTATGGTAGTCGGGGTTAACGGTGTGGGCAAAACCACAACCATTGGAAAACTGGCATACCAGTTTAAAAAACGGGGTAAAAAAGTCATTATCGGCGCTGCTGATACCTACAGGGCTGCGGCAATAGAACAGCTTGAGATATGGGCAAACAGGGTTGGCGTCGACATTATCAAGCAAAAACACGGATCAGACCCTGCATCGGTAGCATACGACACACTCTCTTCGGCAAAGTCAAAGGAAGCTGACATAGCACTGGTGGACACTGCCGGAAGACTGCACAACAAGGCAAACCTCATGAATGAGCTTGCAAAGATCAAGAAAGTTATGTCAAAAGTCATTCCGGATGCACCTCATGAGGTTCTGCTGATTCTTGACGGATCAACAGGGCAAAATGCCTTTGAGCAGGCAAAGCAGTTCACCGCCGCCACCGAGGTGACTGCAATGGCCCTTACAAAGCTTGACGGCACTGCCAAGGGAGGGGTTGTACTGGGCATATCAGACCAGTTTAATATCCCGGTTAAATATATAGGTGTGGGCGAAAAACCTGACGACCTTCTGGTTTTCAACAAGCAGGAGTTTATTGAATCGCTTTTCACCTGAATCTTTTCTTAAATTATCCGCAAAATTACTGATCCAGTGATGACAAAGACCCGTAAAGTGAATATCGTCACAATGGGGTGTTCAAAAAACACCGTGGACTCAGAAAAGCTCTCAGCAATTCTGTCGTCGCAAAGCTGGGAAGTATCGTTCGACTCCGAAAAAAGCGGTCACGATGCCGTTATTATCAATACCTGCGGCTTTATAAATGATGCAAAGAGGGAATCGATCGACATGATTCTGAAGTATGCGGAAAAGAAAAAGAGGGGCAATATAGGCACATTATTCGTGATGGGCTGTCTTTCCGGTAGATACGGCAGTGAATTAAGCAGTGAAATTCCGGAAGCAGACGGCTGTTTCGGGGTGTGCGACTGGAAATCTTTGACTGATGCTCTCGGTGCGGAGCACCCTGAAACACGAGAGGGGGGTAGGATTGTCTCAACACCTTCTCATTACGCTTACCTCAAAATTTCAGAGGGATGCGACCGCACCTGTTCGTTTTGTGCTATTCCCAAAATAAGAGGCAGGCATGTTTCAACTCCGGCAGACGATCTCTTGAGGGAAGCACGAATGCTCTCGGAAAAAGGGGTGAAAGAGCTGATCCTTATTGCGCAGGATCTCACATATTATGGTATTGATATTTACGGTAAACCTGTATTGGCAGACCTTCTGGAAAAGCTTTCCGGAACTGAAGGTATAGAATGGATAAGGCTGCATTACGCATTCCCTGCACATTTTCCGGATAATGTGCTTAAGGTTATGCGGGATAAACCTAATATCTGCCGCTATATTGATATTCCCCTGCAGCACTGTTCTGACAATGTGCTGGAGAAAATGCGCCGCGGTCACGGAAAACGTAAAACCGCAGAGCTTATTGAACATATAAGGAGAAGCGTTCCCGGAGTTGCTATTCGCACCACACTGCTTGTGGGTCACCCGGGGGAGAGCGAAGAAGATTTTTCGGAACTGAAACAGTTTGTCAGGGATATGAAGTTTGAAAGGCTCGGTGTTTTCAATTACTCTCATGAGGAGGATACATGGAGCTGGAATAATTACACCGATTCCGTCCCGGAAGAATTAAAAAACCGCAGAGCTTCCGAAATAATGGCTATTCAGCAGGAAATTTCGGAAAAACAGAATGCAGAAAGAGTGGGCAAAGTTTACCAGGTTTTGATAGACAGGGAGGAGGAAGAGTGTTTCATTGGAAGGACTGAGTTTGATTCTCCTGAGGTGGATAATGAAGTGATAATAAAAAAACCCGGGGAAATTACCCCGGGAAGTTTTTATAATGTAAGAATAGATTCTGCAGGTGAGTTTGACCTGTATGGAAGCATCGCTGAATAATCATGTTATTTTCTTTATCTGACTGCCATTTTTGATAAATACTCAAATCGGCATGTCATTATTTCAGCCTTATTGAATGTCAGGATCTCTGTTTTTCCTTCTCCTTTTTTTCAACGGTTATTTTCACTTCTTCTTTCTTCTTGTTTAAACCGGCAACTATTGTATCACCCTCTTTCAGGTCTGACTTAATAATAATTTCAGCCATAGGATCCTCAAGGTATTTCTGAATTGCCCTTTTCAGTGGCCTTGCACCGTACTGTATATCATACCCTTTCTCTGAAACGTAATCCTTGAGTGCAGGCCTTATTTTCACTTTGAATCCCAAATCGGCCACACGCCTGTACAATCCTGACAACTCTATATCAATGATCCTGTGGATATCTTCGCGTGAAAGATGGTTGAATATAATTACATCATCAACCCTGTTGAGAAATTCCGGAGCAAAAGTCTGCTTCAGCGCCTTTTGTATCAGCCCCTTCATATGTTCATGCGCTCCAGTTTCATGTGCGGAAGTGCTGAATCCGACACCCTTTCCGAAGTCCTTCAGCTGCCTTGTTCCAATATTGGATGTCATTATAAGTATAGTGTTCTTGAAATCAACCCGCCGTCCGAGACTGTCGGTTAGCTGTCCGTCATCCAGAACCTGAAGCAGTATATGGTATATGTCAGGATGGGCTTTTTCGATCTCATCAAGCAAAACCACCGAATAAGGCCGGCGGCGCACTTTTTCAGTTAGCTGACCTCCTTCTTCGTACCCTACATATCCGGGAGGAGCCCCTACCAGGCGTGACACTGAAAACTTCTCCATATACTCACTCATATCTATGCGGATAAGGTTGTTGGCGCTCTCAAAGAGATGCTCGGCCAGAACCTTTGCAAGCTGTGTCTTTCCGACACCTGTCGGGCCAAGGAAAATAAACGATCCGATTGGCTTATTCGGATCTTTCAGTCCGGCACGGTTTCTCTGTATAGCTTTAACCACATTGTCAATTGCCTGATCCTGACCTATAACACGCGACTTGAGTTCGCCGCCCATTTTTACAAGTCTCACCCCCTCATCCTGTGCAACACGCTGTACGGGTACACCGGTCATCATTGCAACGACCTCTGCAATCTTGTCCTCATTAACAGTCTGCCTGTTTTTGGAAAGCTCCTTTTCCCACCTCTGCTTCTCTTCTTCGAGAAGATCAAGAAGCTCCTTCTCTTTATCACGGTATCTGGCTGCAAGCTCAAAATTCTGATTTTTGACCGCCTTGACCTTGTCCTGGCGTATGTCCTCCAGCTCACTCTCAAACTCAAGTATCCGTTTCGGCACAACAATATTGGAAATATGCACCCTGGAACCAGATTCGTCGAGAGCATCTATAGCCTTGTCAGGCAGATGCCTGTCAGTTATATACCTTTCTGTCAGGCTGACACACGACTTAATTGCTTCGGGTGTGTAGGTCACATTATGGTGGTCTTCATACCTCTCCTTAATGTTATTGAGTATTTCAACCGTTTCTTCTTCTGATGTAGGCTCAACCATTACTTTCTGGAAGCGGCGCTCGAGGGCACCGTCCTTTTCAATATGCTGCCTGTACTCATCAAGTGTTGTAGCTCCTATGCACTGTATGTCGCCTCTTGCCAATGCAGGCTTGAGCATGTTGGCTGCATCAAGCGAACCTGTAGCACCTCCGGCTCCTACAATTGTGTGAATCTCGTCAATGAAGAGAATGATCTTGCTAGACTTGGAAAGCTCGTTAAGGATTGCTTTTATGCGCTCCTCGAACTGTCCGCGGTATTTGGTACCGGCAACAATGGAAGCCAGGTCGAGCGTAACAACCCTCATGCCGAAAAGTATCCTTGAAACCTTTTTCTGTACTATCCTCAAAGCAAGTCCCTCAACAATAGCGGACTTTCCTACGCCCGGATCCCCTATAAGTATTGGGTTGTTCTTTTTGCGCCGGCTCAGTATCTGTGCAAGCCGTTCTATTTCAGTAGACCTGCCAATGATAGGGTCAAGCCTGTCCTCTTCGGCGGCCTTTGTAAGGTCAATGCCGAAATTGTCAAGTACGGGCGTTTCGGAAGTCGGTTTGTTGCCCTGTCCGGGAGACTGCTTTCCGCTTCCAAAAGGGCCTTTTATATCGTCGTCGTCATCATTAGGGAATTCTGCCTTTGGTTTTTTTCCTTTCTGGTCCATCTCTTCCTTAACGTCAAAATAGTCAACATTCTCATCAGCCAGAAGTCTGGTAATCAGGTTTGTTTCATCTTTCAGTATGGCAAGAAGGAGATGGCCTGTGTTTATTGTATCGGTTTTCATTGCCCTTGCCTCAAGGTGTACGAGCTTCAAAACCCTCTCGGCTGTTTTCATAAGGGGCAGATTCTGCGATTCACCCGGGTCAAGCGCATCGCCCTCTTTCAGTTTATCTTCTATTGATCTTCTTAATTCAGAAAGATCAAGTCCGAAAGACAAAAGAATATCAATTGCCGTCCCTTCACCATCCCTTAAAATGCCGAGGAAAAGGTGTTCGGAACTGATATTCCGGTTTCCCAGGCGAATGGCTTCTTCTCTGCTGTATAGCAGAACATCCTTTACTCTTTGCGAAAAATTTGCATCCATATTGTTTTTTCCTCTTATTTCTGTGTCATTATTCAGTGCTCCCGGCGATCTTTTCCTTATTATCTTAACTATAATCTTTTCCGACCGGGGATTACTCACCAGCGCCGGCAGCGGTCCTCCATCTATTCGCCAAAAACCGTGCCGAAAACGATTGGAGCCGGTATGCTGCATCGGCGGTTAATAACTTTTCTGCCGCTGAGCGTTAACAGTTGACAAAGTTACAAATAAAAATAAGTTTTGAACTGTTAATAATTATGAGTTTTTTCAGAATAATTTTCAACATATTATAACTATTTTAGTGCCGCCAGTTACACAAGCATAATATTTACTCTTTTCAGGCTAATCTGCTGATTATATGTAATAATTGTTTTTTTAAATTTTGTTTGGAATTTATGTCAGAAGCAGCTAATATAAGCAAGGTTCACATTGAAGAGGAGATGAAAAGTGCCTACATTGATTATTCAATGTCGGTTATTGTTTCACGAGCTTTGCCGGATGTCAGGGACGGGCTTAAACCTGTTCACCGCCGGGTTTTGTACGGGATGTATGATCTCGGTTTAATGGGCAACAGGGGCTACAAAAAGTCCGCTAGAATAGTGGGAGAGGTGCTGGGTAAATATCACCCTCACGGCGACCTGTCGGTTTACGAGGCAATGGTACGTATGGCACAAACATGGTCAATGAGGTACCCCCTGGTTGACGGTCAGGGCAACTTCGGATCTGTGGATGGTGACAGACCGGCGGCTATGAGGTATACCGAGGCCAGACTGAGGAGAATAGCAGAGGAGACGCTGTCTGACATGGACAAGAACACTGTTGATTTCAAGTTAAACTTTGACGACACACTTAAGGAACCTACCGTGCTGCCTACCAGGATCCCCACACTGCTGGTTAACGGGGCTTCGGGAATTGCAGTTGGAATGGCAACCAATATCCCTCCCCACAATCTTTCCGAAATTGTGGATGCCATAATTGCATATTTAGATAACAGGAATATTGAGCCGGAAGGTCTGATGAATTATGTTAAAGGACCCGATTTCCCGACAGGAGGTATCATTTACGGAACCCAGGGTATAAAAGACGCATATGAGACCGGCAAGGGCAGGGTAGTTGTAAGGGCAAAATCAGAAGCGGAAACAACACCCACCGGAAGGGAGAAGATAATCATTACCGAAATACCTTACCAGGTTAACAAGGCTGAAATGATAAGAAAGACAGCCGAGCTTATTAACGAAAAGAAGATTGAAGGTATTTCTTATATTAATGATGAGTCGGACAGGACAGGAATGAGGATTGTGATAATCCTCAAAAAGGATGCAATGGCACAAGTTGTTCTGAATAACCTTTACAAGCATACCCAGCTTCAGACATCATTCAATATAAACAATATTGCACTGGTTAACGGAAGGCCGAGAGTCTTGAATCTCAGACAGATGATTGAGCATTTTGTAAACCACAGGCATGAAATTGTTGTAAGAAGAACAGAATATGAGCTTGAGCAGGCCGAAAACCGTGCCCATATACTTGAAGGGCTCTTTATTGCACTTGACAACCTTGATGCTGTAATCAGTCTGATACGTTCCTCACAGACTCCGGAAATAGCAAAGAACGGTCTGATATCGGAATTCGGACTGACAGAAATTCAGGCTAAAGCGATACTGGATCTTCGTCTGCACAGGCTTACCGGACTTGAAAGGGAAAAGATACGGGAAGAGTATGAGGAGCTGATGAAAATGATCGATTATTACCGGAAGATCCTCTCAAGCGAAGAGATGAGAATGCAGGTAATAAAGGATGAACTTCTGGAAGTAAATGAGAAATACGGAGATGAAAGGAGGACAGAAATAGTGCCCGATGAGGGAGAGTTCAATCCCCAGGATTTCTATGCTGACGATGAAGTTGTTATCACAATATCCAATATGGGGTATTTAAAGCGAACGCTCCTTACTGAATACCGTACACAATCGAGAGGAGGGGTAGGCTCCAGGGGGAGCATTACCCGGGAAGAAGATTTTCTGGAACACCTTTTTGTTGCAAGAATGCATAATACAATGCTCTTTTTCACTGAAAAGGGAAAATGTCACTGGCTGAAAGTGTATCAGATACCGGAAGGCAACAAAGCTTCCAAAGGCAGGGCTGTGCAAAATATAATAAAAATTGAGCCGGAAGACAGGATAAAGGCATTTATTAATGTAAAGGATTTTGAAAATGAAGAGTTCCAGAAAAAGCACTTTATAGTATTTTGTACCTCAAAAGGAGTTATAAAAAAAACACAGCTTTCTGCATTTTCACGTCCCCGCCAGAGCGGCATCAATGCAATAACTTTAAGGGAAAATGATTACCTGATTGAAGCAAGAATAACCGGTGGTGATTCCGAAATAATGATAGCTTCAAGGTCGGGCAGGGCGATAAAGTTCCCTGAAGGAGCGCTGAGGCCGATGGGAAGAATGGCCGCCGGTGTGAGAGGGATAATGCTGAGGGGAAAAGAAGATCAGGCAGTGGGAATGATCTGTATGAGAGACGAAAATGAAGACGTGCTGGTAGTTTCAGAAAAAGGTTACGGCAAGAGGTCTAAGGTGCAGGATTACAGGAGAACCAACCGCGGAGGCAAAGGGGTCAAAACCATGAATATAAATGAAAAAACAGGTGAGCTCGTTGCTATCAAGGGAGTTTCTGACAACAATGACCTGATGCTCATTACTAAATCGGGTACCGCAATCAGGCTCTCTGTTGAAAAGATAAGAACTACAGGACGTACTACACAGGGGGTAAGGCTTATCAATCTGCGTAACGGCGAAACTGTAGCAGCAGTTGCTATAGCCGAAAAGAACGGTGATGAGATAAAGGAAGAGGAAACAGTTTAATCTCTTTTTAGATTACAAACTGTTGCAAAACAATAATTTTCAATACTATTAGTTAGATATTTGAGTTTTATTTTTAAATAACTTATTTTTGAGGAATTTATTTACAAATTAAAAAAAATGAACATGAGACGAATTTTAATTTTACTATTATTAATCATCGGTATATCGGGAACAGCTTACAGCCAGGCTGCAAGGGAAGTTGTTTCCTATGAGGGACTGGAGAGAAGACTCGAAAGGAGCGACAGGCAGATTGATCCCGGCCAGCACAACTTTTTCGACCGTTTGTTCAACAGGCATGAAAGGCCTCAGACCTGGCTTAACAGGGCAGATGTGTTTTTTGATATATATGAAGCAAATATTGCTTTTATAAGGTTTGGAATGCCGGTTGACGAGTTCATTCTTTTCTTCGGTGAACCCGAGGAAAAAAGGACTAAAGAGATGGAAAGAGCTGAATGGGATGTGTATGTATATCCAAGGATAAAATTCTATTTTGAACAAGATGTTCTTGTTGCATGGGATGAAACCGAAACTGTGCATGAAGATCCTCTGCCGGAAGCACTTTCTGCTATTGAACAGGCAATAGAGCTGGATGAAGACGGCAGACAGGAAGACGATATTGAGGAGAAACTTATAAGGTTAAACAACAATTTTGTCAATGCTGCGATTAATGCCTATGAAAAGGATGACTTTCAGGAATCATTTGAGAATTTCAGGTATTCAATCAGGGTGATTGAAATGCCTCATTATACAATGCAAATAGATACCGCAGTATATTATAATACCGGATTTCTTGCATCACAGATAGGAAACCATGAAGAAGCCCTGCAATTCTATGAAAAGGCAAAAGAGCTGAATTACGGCGGCGCAAACACTTATTTGCTGATTAAAGATTCTTATATGGCACTGGGGGACACTCTTAAAGCAGAAGAGACACTACAGGAAGGTTTCGCTGAGTATCCACAGGATAATGCCCTGCTGGTTGAAATGATCAATTTCTACCTTGAATCTGACAGGGGAGAAAGCGCAATGGAATATCTTGAACTTGCAATTGAGCAGGAGCCCGATAACCCTTCATATTACTTCGCAATGGGAGCGTTGCTTGAGCGTCAGGATAAAAGTGATGAAGCGCTTGAAGCTTATATCACTGCTCATGAGATAGATCCCGAACTTTTTGAAGTAAATTACAACCTTGGTGCTTTCTATTATAACAAGGCACTTGATATGTTTGATGCTGCCAATGAAATAGTTGACAACGTTGAATATCAAAAGGCAAGGGAAGAAGCTTTTGACGTTCTGGAACAGGCGCTTCCTTATATGGAAAAAGCTCATGAAGTCAATCCTGATGACCAGGATACTATGGAAACCCTGAGGATACTTTATTACAGGCTTGGAATGGAAGAAAAGTACGAAGAGATGAACAGGAAGCTTGGACACCAGTAAAATTTCCAATAAATCAAAAGGGGGGGCTGTTGCAAATGCGACAGCCTTTTTTCTTGCCTATATATAACCCTATATTTACTTTTATCAATTTAACATAATATTAATTATATGACAAACAAAGGGTAGTTACGGCCAGGCCTGAAAGGCATGGTTAACATAAAATCAGTTATCGCGGCTGACACTGAACCTTGCGAACGGCAGCCCGATAACGGTGCAGATTTTATGTTAAAGTAATTTCCCGGCCTTGCCTTACCTGAAAAAGATTTTGTTTGTCAGCTATAATGATATTATGTCTGCGCTCCACTGCGTTTCGCTTGCCCTCGCCAGTGCGCTCGGGTAAATAGATCACACGGGCCTTCCTGGTTTGAATATCGGGATTATGGCTTCGCCATTATACAAATCAAGGGATTGCAGTTGCGGCATCATCCCAATCCTCGACTCGCCTTTGCGCTTGCTCAAAATATTTTTGACGGCTATAAATCAATCTCCGGATCATTCAATTTGTATTCGGAATTGTTTGTCCTATAATTAGCCATTATTTTAAATAGCCGCACAACAGCCCTGATTGCTTTTAAAAAATTTTTCCTGAATTAATCTGTGAAAAATTTTTGTATGCGCAATGCCGGCGCACCTGCCTGCACTGCGGTTATATTGCCAACGCTCAAAAAAGTTTTACTTTACATCAACTGACATAATGTCTTTATATCTAATTACTTAAGTATCGGTTATCATTTCTATAATAAATTCTGCATTCTCCCGCATAAGTATATGCAAATTTCGCCGCTGCCGGCTCAAGTTTGCTATACCCATGCTCATCTGACGCTAATAAAACCAAAAAATCAAGGCTGGCATTAAATCAGGTTATCATGATTTAATAAGCTTTTTTCCTTGCCTTGAAAAGAGTCTGAGAGGAGGATATGTTTGTCGCCTGCTTCTAGGGATTTTTTAATCATCTGATTATTCAATTATTTTTTTTATTATATTTAAACTGAATAACCTTTAGGCAATGAAAGTAATATGAGGCTTTAAATGAAAACAAGGGATCAGAAGATAATTTCTCAGCAAAATCAAGACAGTACCGCTGGAAAGATCGCTTATGTTTGTCACATTATCCTTGGAGCAATTGTCGTGTTGTCGCTTGCCATGGGCCTTCACCTGAAATTTATTGATGCGGGTGGCGAGGTTTTAGGAGCCGGTATTTTTCTAATTGTAATGTTATTGGGTATTCCGGCTTTTATTCTTACGATATTTGCGGTTTTGTTTTCAGTGAAATCACATGACAGGCAGTTGTTCTATCTTACGGTGGCTCTGGTTATACTGTTAGCATCGGCAGTAATTCCGGTTTCATTTGAATTCATGGCTTCAGTTGCACTCGTCTATATTGCACTTATAATAATATTGGGCTACAGGTTGCGACACAATCGAAAAAGTGGAACCCCTGTCTGACCAATTACCGGCCTGTCATATCCAGTATTCCCTTATTCGGACGCCAAAGGTTACCTTCACATCGGAAAAGAAAATTGGGCAATATCTGATTTCAAAGGGTTCCTGGTATGTAAATTAGAAAAATTTACTTTAAGTCTATTTAAAACTAAGTTTTACCACGACTGCGGCCCCTCCGATCTGGCTCTGAGTTAAGCGATGCCGCATCTTATAGTCCACTCGAATTCCGAATTCTCCGAATCCAAAATCGTAGAAGGGTAAATAAAACAAGAAGTGCAGTTCCAGCGGCATACCAACTTTGGTCCACCTTATTGAAGGTGAGAAATACGGCACTCATTGATGCAAGTATGGCCATCATGACCAATAGTGGCCATTCCCTCCACTCCAGGATTGTATAGATGAACGCCATAAGAATTGCTCCAACTATAGACAGACCTAAAGGGATCCATAACAACATGAACAAAAACTGTCCGTACTCGGGATCGATTGGCAGTTTTTCCACCAACGGTTCAATCCATACAACACAAGCAACCCAGGCATATAATAAGTAGGCCCAATCGACGCGTCTAAGTGCAAGGGACTTCATTTTAGGGGATATATTTAGGTTTTTTGACAGAATATCAAAACCGGTACCATCTCCTTCCTCTTTGGAAATCCATCGTAATTGGGTGGCCAGTTTTTCTTTTCCAAGTTGGATTAAATTCCAGCGTTCAAACGCTATTACCATTTCTTCACCAGAAAAACGAAGTCCACGGTTTGTTTGCTCTTTCTCCAGATAATTGATTTTTATTGGATTTCGGTTGTATACAGTTAAGGATTCTGATACTCCTTCAGTTTTTGGCGGCTCTACAATGAAATTATCGAATTTATATTTATAATCTCCAACGGGTTTGACATCCTTGTCGGCAAAGGATTTAAATAATTCTTCGATATTAACATTAAGCGTTAAAAAATCAATTACTTTATCTTCCAGAAGCCTTTGGTAATTATAGCGAGGTAAATGCCCTTTAATAAATGGCTATCCAAGTATAGCAAGGATAGCACTGATATTTTGATGTTTAAATTCGATAGAACCTTCAGTTCGGTTATATAATAATGGAAGTAAGTTCCGTCTATATTCTGCTTTATTGTAAGCAATATCGGATAATTCCATACGAAGCATACTGAAATAATCAGCAATTATTAGATCAAGCTCAATATTTGACCAATTGATTGCCACTAAGGTAATTCAATCAAATTATTCTGCATCAATTGACAGTACTTTTGATAAACCTATTCTGATTTCGTCCATATATAACTCAGAAATTTGACCAATCTGCTTTACAAATCTCTCTTGAGAGACAGAACGTACCTGGAAACAGTCAGCAGCTGACACCTTTGTCAGCTTGTTTTTCTTATCAGGCTCTATTTTGATCATCCATGGTGCTATTTCGTATTTTTCTTTCCATTCAGTTACAGGAATGATAATTTTCAATGGAAGTTTCCCCAAAACATTATCATTCACAATTATAGCCGGTCTTGTCTTTTTGATTTCGGCTCCAATAGCAGGGTCAAGATTAATCAACCAAATTTCACCTTGCTTCATAGAAATTTTCAAAATCTAGATTAGTAAATGCAGTCAACTCCTTGTTATCCTTGTAATCTTCGTATAAAGCTTCAGCAGCTATTTCCATGTGGCTAGCCTCTTCCTGTTTTCTTATTAATCGGATTGTACACTCAATAATGTAAATTCTTTTCCTCAAGGGTAGTTTTTGTATTTCCTTGATTAACTCTGTAGTTTTCATGGCCAACAATTATTTGTTTCATAAAGATACGAATTTATGAAAATACCTCAAGTTTCAGTCATAATTCCAAACCCATTTTGATCGCTTCGCTTCACAAAAAGCGTGTTCCATAATGCCGAATCCGGTATGATAGTAAAACTTTTTTCCGCCCGTTAATATAACCTGATAAATTCTGCTTTCCCCCTTTCTTACCCGTCGGTCGGTAAATGAATTAAACCGGCTATCCGTCAAAAGGTCCGGAACCGCATATAAGGTCTCCTTTTGTAGAGTAAATCAAGCAGCCTTCTGGTGTTTATCAGTTAAGGCACAATGCGGGCAAACAGTTGTGAATTGCTAAGGCCATCCCGGCTGAGGAGAACGCAGAATTATTAATCTTGAACGGTTCGGGAGTAATTGTGAAGATTATAATTCGACACTTAATTTCAAATGCTTACCGAATCCTTCCCGAATAATCCGCATTAAGGTTGATAATCTGATATCAGAAGCATTATTTTCGATCCGGGAAATGTATGTCTTTGTGGTACCACATTTCCTGGCTAATTGCTCTTGGGTCAAACCATTTTCTTTCCTAAGCTCCTGAATCATTACACCAAGCTTGAATGCTTCAAATCCTTCTTCAAAATCCTCCCTTTCCGGAGCACCTCTTTTTCCGTATTGTTGATCAAGATGATCCTCAAACGATGTCAAATTATTATCTGGTTTCTTTTTCATAGAAGTATTGTTTTTTCAATTTCTCTGCTTTTTCAATCTCTCTTTTAGGTGTTTTCCTTGTTTTCTTCTGG
>SLCF01000106.1 GCA_007125955.1 Bacteroidales bacterium
CAGGGTTCGCTCATAGCTTTTCCATTGCCTGTGGAGCTGAAATATTTGTTCCCTCCGGCACACAAAGAAGGTGGTAAAGGTAAAGGCACTGAGAGAAAAGGTAAAAAATAATAATGAAACCCCTTGTGTGTGACTCTGTCATTACGATATGTCAGTCCTCATCATTTTCATCCACCTCCTGGATCCTGATCTTTGTATCGGGTAAATACTTGTAGATTTTTTACCGGATTGTGAGTAAATATTCCCGCATGTTTTATAATTGATTAATTTCTTTGCTTCCTTTTTAACAAACGTGGTATGAGATTGTTATTATAGAGAGTAATTATATTAATTCTATAATATTAACCGTATACAGGATTTCAAAACTTAAAAAACAGGAATTATGGAAAAATTACAGATCAAAGGCAAATGGAACCAGGTCAAAGGCAAGCTGAAACAAAAGTATGGGGACCTCACCGACGACGACCTCACCTATGTTGAAGGTAAGGAAGACGAGCTGCTGGGAAGACTGCAGGAAAAAACAGGAAAAACAAAGGAGCAACTTGTTTCAGAAATAAAAGACTTGTGATATGTTATTCATAATAGCTATCATCCTTATAGTAGGATGGCTTTTGGGATTTTTTGTATGGTCGGCAGGAGCATTAATCCATGCACTACTGATTCTGGCTGTAGTTTCCATACTGTTATCCATCATAAGGGGAAGGTCTTGATATTCTGCTCAACATATCCTGCATAAGGTTTAAACCGTAAAAAAGTGAACCAGGATAATGATCAAACTGATTTTAATATTTCTAACAGTTGCCGTGATTGCTGCCTTATTTGGGTATATCAGCATAGCTTTAAGCGCTGTTTCAATTTCCCGGATCCTTTTTTATATTTTTCTTGCAACCTTTATTTTGAAACTGGCACTTAGTGATTTTATAAAGCATGAGGATTAAGGCCTGAGCAGGACTTATTGTTGAAATACTGGTAATCTATCTGATTGTTAAATTAATAAAGAGAACCTTAAAACAAATAATAACTGGAAAATTAAATTACAACAATTAAAAACTCAGTGTTATGAAAATAGTAGGAATTGTATTATTGATTATTGGAATTGCCGGTACGCTTATATTCGGAATACAGGCTATTCAGCAAACGGAGACCTTCAGCATTTTAGGGATCGATATTGGTGTTTCGGATGCCAACTGGACACCGGTAATAGTAAGTGCAATAATTTTGGTGATTGGCATCGTTATGACGATCTCCAGCAGGAGGTCGGCCACCAATTGAATTGATTATTTACCTGGTAAAATTTCCTTGAAGAAATGGAAGGAAAAATTCACCCTCCCCAGGCAGAAAGAAGATAATAAAATTGAAAGACAATTGCACAATCAACTATTCCGGCAGTGATAAAAAGCTGCAAAATGGTTGAACTTACAATATTCCGGGAAAGAGGTTTGCGTGATAAGGTGTTATAATTTATGACATTAGATATAAAAGCCGATCTGCGGATGTTGCCGGGATAAACCTGTCTCAGGAATTTATCTTTTCAGTTAAGGCCGAAATCCCGTGGACCCACTAAATCCTTTTTGTAGCGGAAAACATAATTCAGCATGATCTCATGGGAGCCCCTGGCGTATCTGCCAACCGGACCCAGATCGAAACTGTAAGAGTAGCCCAGTCGAAGCTGGTAATTTATCCGGCATTGAAAATTTCCGACAAGATTATACTTGTTCCGGTAACCCAGACCAAGCCATACAATATCCTGCAATATCACCTGGGCATTGATATCTACCTGGGCAATATGCCGGTAGCGATATTTGATCAAGACAGAGGGCATTATATCTACTCCGTCACCCAGTTCAATCAAGTAGCCACCGTTTAGAAAATAGTTATAATTACTGATCCGGTTCCTTGATCTGTATCTGCCGGTGATCTGGTCGGTTTCATAGCTGAGCAGCATGGGTACGGATAAACCGAAATAATATCTATCGCTATAGTAATAGATTCCCATGCTGAAGTTGGGCAATAACAACGATGCCGGTCTGTCGGTCAAAATTATGTCGTCTATATCATTGACCTTAAGTTCGTCCCATGCTATATTAAAGCCTGTCAGGCCAAACCCCAGTCCCATGGCAAGCCTGCCATCAAAAAGGTTCATTCTCCAGGCATAGTTCCCCATAAAATTGGTTGTTTTATATATGCCAATGCTGTTTGCCTCAACCACAACCCCAAGTCCGATCCTTTCACTGAAAACGGGTGAGTGAAGCGACAATGACTGGTTTTTGGGAGCCCCTTTGAATCCCGCCCACTGGGTCCTGTAGAATACTGTTCCGCTGAGTGCTTCATGACTTCCCGCGAATGCAGGATTAATGGCAAGGGTATTATTAAAATACTGGTCCCATAAGGGATGTAGCTGGCCTGCCGCTGGCAGTGGCAGTAATATAATCAATATCTTAAATATAAGCCGGGTCATCATAATCCTCATGCTTACATTGGGTTTATATCTTAATGATCAGACGAATGATCATGTTGCCCCCCGCTGCAGCGGGGTTATTATCTTATTATCAGGACTGTTCCCTGACGGGTCTGTCCGTTATCAAATCTTAAAATATAAAAATAGGTGTCGTCCGGAAGCATCACCCCGTTTTTATTCCGGCCGTCCCAGGTATTCAGGTAATTTGTATTCCTGTATTCTTCCATGCCCCACCGGTTAAAAATGATGAGTTCCACGGGGCCTTCGACTTCTCTGATCAGGAAAAAATCGTTTTTCCCGTCTTCATTTGGCGTGATCACCGAGGGGACAAACAGATCGTTCACAATGATCCTGACTTCCGCTTCAGCAATGCAGGCCCGGTTTTTCACGGTCCACAGGAATGTGTTTTCTCCGAGCGACAAATTGTTTATTTCCGTTACCGGGGAACTGGAATTCCTTATTCGTCCCGATCCTGAGACCAGTGACCATTCACCGGTTTCAAAGGACATTAGCGATGCCTGCATCCGGGTATTGAATATAAAGTCAAGCTCCTGGTCGGGGCCCGGATCAGGAACCGGATAATCTTCGGCCCATATTGACTGAATCGCGCTGTTTTCGCAGCCATCAGTGTACAGATATTCAATGTCAATGTAACCCGTGCTGTTTGCAGACAGCATATTTCCGGAAATATGGCCCGGTCCGCTTTTTACCGAGAAAGTTCCGCCTGCGGGAACGCCGGCTAGTTCTCTTCTGTCTCCTATGCAGAGGGGACTGTCACTGCTGGTAATGGTAACCTCCGGAAGCGGGTTTACTGTTACCGTGACAGGTTCTATAGAATAACATCCGTGGATTGTTGTTCCCTTGATATAATAAGTGCCTGCCCCGGCCTCATGGGGTGTTTCCATTTCTTCCGTGGCTTCAGGATCGGTGTGAAAAGACCAGGTAAGATCCGGATCGGAGCCTTCCGTAATTGCCGGATCTGTAAGATCGGCAGTTTCAGGCTCGCACAGGGGCGGTGGATTAGTGACAACCACCACCGGAAGTGGGCAGGTAGATTGAAAAAAGTCGAATACGGGATCGTTCATAAGATCATCCATGTTCCCATAGCTGCACCCGGAGTTGCTGTGTGGTTCAGTCGACGGATCGGAGCAATTTAATACCGGATAATTTGGATGGCCATCAACGTCTTCCGGAACGGTGCCTCCCACATATAATCTAACCGGGTCATCATTACTTGTAAACGAACCATGGTTTAAACTCCCCTCCTTGATCAGATCGCCGGCAACGATCAGGTATCCGTTTTCCTCCATTTCGGTATTGTTATGAAAATACATGTTCCCCCAAATTATGACAATGGCATTGTTATTTATTTTCAGATTGCTATTATTGCCAAGGATCAGGTCTCCTTTAACTACAAGGGTGTCATTGACAATGATTTCAGTTGGCGAGCCAAAAAGTTCAAGGGGGCCGTTTACCGTTATATACCCATTGATTGTAACCTTGAATCCGCTATAGCTGGTCTCGGGATTTTCCCACACAGGATCCCAGCTGGAAGGCGATTCCCAGTCGCCGGTATAATTATCCCGGCTGACCCGGTCCTGGCCGTTCATAGCTGGTGTAAGACAATGAGCGGACAGTGTCAGGATCAGTAAAAATTTATATAAAAAGCCCCAATGCATTCAGTCGAATCTTATTTGCCAATACAATATATTACACAATCAGTTAACCTGCAAATATTTTAGGGTCAAATGAAGCCGCGAGTTGCTGAAATTTAGTATCTTTATATAATATGAAGTTCTGACAAATTAAAAAAAATAGCTTATGTCTGTACTTTCTATCATCATTATCATAATAGTTGTCGGTGTCCTTCTTTGGCTGGTCAACCTGATCCCTATGCATTCGACCGTAAAAAGCATCCTTAATACCGTTGTTATTATACTGCTTGTAGTATGGCTGCTGAATGTGTTTGGCCTGCTTGAATATCTAAGGCAATTGCGAATCTGAAATTATTATTAACATAAAAAGGTTCCTCTGAATTAAAGCATTAGATATGAAAGTCAGATACTCAACATTTTTTCTATTGATTGCAGTGCCTGTAGTGATATTTGCATTGGTAATGCTGCTTATACAGGCATATCTTCCCAAAGCTATTACAAGCTATATTGAAAATTCATTGGAGGAAAAAATTGGTAATCATCTTGACCAGGCACCGGATGATTTACTTGAAGTTAATGTCCAAAAACTAAAACTCAACGCATTTCCTTTAACTGTATTGACCCCTGAGATTTCAATATACGCAGCAACCGATGTGTATAATGAAGACGGTTCTGCTATGCTATACACTAATGTACATGAAGCCGGAGTTATCAATCTTGAAATTTCCCTTAAACCGCTTGTGTTAATTGCCCTGGGTCAAAGAAAATTCAACGTTAACCGTTTACAGGTGGATAGTGTTTATTACAACAACAAACGCCTTTCTGAAGATCCCGGGGCTGTTTTTAATTCCCGGACGGGAAAGCAGAATTTCAGGTTTTTTAAAACCGCTGATATACAGTCGGTGCAAACAAAAGCCTCCGGCACCTTCCGGCAGAAATTTCAGAGCGGGCAAATTCGCTTTAAAGGAAAAATCGGGCTACCTGAGAATGAAAGCAATGCCCTTGAAAACCTTACAATTGAAAGACACTCATTTCAGGCCGAAAATATCGCTGTTTCTTTGCCTCAATATCTGTATTCTTTTCATATCGACAATATTTCAATTGACGGCATCATGGAAACTATCAGCATAGAGAAAATTAAAATACTTCCCATACACCCCAAGGAAGAGTTTTACCGGCATGTTGACTTTGAAACCGATCGAATAGAAACACATCTGGACATTATTGAAATTAAAGGCTTCCAGACACATAAAAAACATGGCAGGAGAGGTTTGATGTTTTCTCAGGTCAATATAAGAAATGGGTTTATAGATATTTCCCGTGACCGGAGACCCCCTTTTAATGAGGAACAACGTCCCGCATTGCCTGCAAAGTTAATTATGACTGCTCCCGTTGATTTATTTGTTGCCGGGATAAATATCAGCGAAACTGATATTCTGTATTCGGAGTTCCCGGAGGATGGTTCCGGGCCCGGGTTTCACGAAGCTGCCGGAAATGTGCCTTTTAACAGCCTGGAAGCTTCCGTGAAAAATATTACGAATATTGCCGACTCCCTTGATAAAGACAGTGTTATGTATATACACGCGGAGACACATATTTTTGATGATGCTGTTCTCCGGGCCGATTTCAGGTATAATCTCAATGATATAGATGGCGGTTACAGTGCTGACGCAGAATTATCCGAACTCCGTTTTGAAACTATCAATCCCGCCATTTATCCTCTAACCGGTATGAGGGTTGCAGAAGGAATTCACAAAAGCTCTGTATTTTCATTCTCGGGCAACGATGTAGAATCAAGTGGAGAGTTGTATATGGAATGGAATGATCTTTTGCTCGATTTTTCCCCTGATGCTGGTGGTATGATCGCGGAAATTACAAAATCATTAGGAAAAATTATATACCATCAATCGAATCCCGACAATTTGGATAAATACCCTTCAGGGGAAATTTATTATGAACGGGATATCAGGCGGTTTGTTTTTCATTACTGGTGGAACTGCTATTTGTCGGGTATTAAAAATTCGGTTTTACTCTAAAGAACCGGCATAGGCAGATCATCTGCAATCAGGCAACCCGGCGAACTGCCGGGCACGGACACCGGGAAACCTGTCATGGCTCAAGTAATCTCTAAAGGTTTTCCAAAGCATTCTTTAACCCGGGAAGATCTTGTTTAATAGTTTGCCAAATTACATCAGTATCCACACCGATATAATCATGAATAAGTTTATCACGCATTCCGGCCATTTCTTTCCAGGGAACCACGTAATTTAATCTTTTGAATTCTTCCGAGACCTTTTTGGATGCCTCTCCGATTATCTCAAAGTTACGTATAACAGCATCCTGAACTAATGTGTTATAAGTAAATTCTTTATTATTGAGATCTTTGGTATACTCAAGTATGTTTTTTATAGATTTGAGTATATGGTCTATATAAACAGTATCATCCTTCATTATTCGTAGATTATTCGAAGATCCTTTTGGATGTACTCTCTAAGCTTCTTATTGGTTATTGCTCCTTCAGTAACCAGGTCTACCTTAACATTTAACTTCTCCGACAATATATTCTCAAGCTTAATTAACTGTAGCAAAGTTATTCCATCTTTAAATTTGACTAAGATATCAAGATCACTCTCAGGAGTATTTTCATTTCGCGCAAATGATCCGAAAATTCCAATCTTCTCGGGATTGAACTCTTTTAATGTTGAGATTATTATATTATCAATATTTTGGACCATGACAGTTCTTTAAATACAAAGATACAAGACAATTTGTTTGTTTCGATATATATAACACATTAAATAATAGCGCAAACGACACAACATCGGGACAGGCCCCGATAGTCCACTTTGCCAGGTGCCGGATTCATCACGCCAAAAACGGGAATTTTTCATTTTTCAGCAGTGTGAACGGCGCATAATCCGAAGGTCAAATAAAAATAGTCGACTTTTTTAAAGCCCGCCTTATAGAGTATCTCCTTCAACTGCCCGGCTGTATAGAAATGCCTTATGGTATATGAGAGGTATTTATAGGCTGGTGCTGAGCGGGATATAAGGTACCCGAGGGGAGCAACAAAAAAGCGGGCGTACGTGTATAGTATATATTTCATAAGCTTTGAAGGGGGCACGGTTGTTTCAAGATTAATAAATACACCTCCGGGCTTCAGCACTCTTTTAAATTCGCGGAAATATTCTATCAGCACACCGGGTTGGGTGTTGAGATTCCTGGTAGCAAAGGAAATTATAACCAGGTCTACGGAATTGTTCTCGAAAGGAAGATTCCCGGAATCGGCTATCTTAAATTCTATATCGGTATTCTTTGCCTTCCGGCGAGCAACATCTATCATCGCCGGGGAAAAATCCGTCGCGATAATGCGGGCTTTCCTTTTTGAATTCTTCCACAACCGGATGGCCATATCTCCTGTGCCGCTGTTAACATCGAGCCAGATACCATCACCTGAACGGGAAGAAGCATAATGTGCCGCCTGGCGCCGCCAGCGACGGTCCAGTCCCGCGGTCAGCACTAAGTTTGCCAGGTCGTAGGTTCCGGCTGCTTCAGCAAATATATTTTTTATGCCTTCAGTTTTTGTCATTTTATTAAATTTTAACGGCTAACATATTTACAATCCAAGATCTTCATTGATAAGCACAACTCTGATCCGTCCTTTCGGATATGATTTTTCCGTAATTGTCCAGGAATTGCATATACGGTCGGGGCTTTTACAGTCCGTACAGCGGGATGTTTTCATGCAGGGGGTTTTCAGGTTGGAATGACGGATAGCATTAACGGGAGCAGCGTAGGATTTTACCCGCCTCATAGCTGCATCGACATCGGGGACAATCTTGTTCCTGCCTGCGAAAATAACAACATTCAGGGGACCGAAGGTGATAGCACCTGTACGGTTGCCAACCATATCAAGATTCACAAGTTTCCCTGTTTCGGTTACTGCATTGCTTCCGGTGAAAAAAAGATCGGAAAGCAAAGCCTGCCTGCGTCTTTCGATTATCTCCTCACGCGGCACATTTTCAGCAAAGGTCTCCAATACAGAAATATCAGGATTTCGCCTCATTTCATCCAATATTCCTGTGGCATAAAAGGTAAGAGAATCGCCCCATGAAACAGTTTTTACTTCTATTTCAGGCAGAATATCCTCAATTACAATTCTCTTCGCATCCTTACAGTTGTTTGCAAGATATGATTTGAAATTGTTCTCTTCAAGAGACTTCCTGCACTTATCAAGTCTCTGCTCCCAATACATTTTTATGTGATCCATATTAAAACAAAACTAACATAATTATTCGATGTTCCATATGGGTTTGCCCGTGGGAGAAACCTTTTGCTGCATCCGCTTGAAACGCTTGTATCAGCTCTGCCTAACTTTTGTACAAGCTCCCAAAACCCCCTGGTGCTAAAGTATGTGTTTTGTTACTACTGAAAATTACTCCCAGTTAGTTAGATATTTTTCTGATCATACCCCTGAAAATAATTGAATGGAAAGGTAAAACAGAATACCAGTAAATTCTGCCCCATAGCCCTAAAGGCCTGAAAGTGGAAGTCTGATAAAGTTTGCCGTCCATAATTTTAAATTCAAGCCAGGCTTCACCCGGAAGTTTCATCTCTGCATAAAGCAATAAACGTTTTTCGCCTCTGTCAGCTAAAAGAACTCTCCAGAAATCAATTGAATCGCCGGGCGAAATATCAAAATTGCTTTTTCTCCCTCTGCGCAACCCAACCCCGCCAAAGACTTTATCAATAAATCCTCTTAACTCCAATAACCAGGAGGCATAATACCAGCCATTCTGCCCTCCAATAGTCCAGATTCTATTTAGAACCACATCTTCATCGCTAACCTCCGCAACCCTTTTATCAGTAAAACAACCATAGGAAGGTACTTCAATAAGACCTGATATGCCATTTTTCTTTAATTGGCTGTTAAGTGCATCAGTCCAGCTTGATAATACCTCCTGCTGCTCAATCTTGTCAAATGCAAGACTTACAGCATCCTCATAACTGATTAAATCAATATCAAGAATAGCTTGCAAATCATTTTCACTGCATGTAGCTTCAACTTTCATGCTGTTAACAAGATTTACGGCAAGTTTATAGGAAGTGGATGTTATAAAAAATAACCAATAGGAAGATAATTTAGGAGTCATAACAGGTACAACAAATATTCTACGCTTCAGCTTTCGAATTTTTGCAAACTTTATGAGCATTTCTTTATATGAAAGAATATCCGGGCCGCCAATATCGAAACTCCGGTCATATGTATCCTTTTTCAACAATATACCCTTTAAAAACTGAATAACATTTCTGATGGCAACAGGTTGAGATTTTGTATTTACCCAGCGAGGGGCAACCATAACCGGTAATTTTTCTACAAGATCACGGATTATCTCAAATGATGCACTACCCGACCCGACAATTATTGCCGCTCTGAGAGTGGTGAGATGATATGAACCGCGCGACAGGATTTCCTCAACCGCTTTTCTTGAAGAGAGGTGTTTGGAAAGCTTCTCATTATTAACTATCCCGCTTAAATATATTACCTGTCTGACGTTCGTTTGCTCAATCCTTTCTATGAAATTCAGGGCAGATTCCTTCTCAAGTTTTTCAAAATCATCAATGGAGGCAGACATTGAATGGATCAGGTAATAGGCTGCATCGATATCTTCAGGGATAGACATGAGCGAGGACTTATCCAAAAAGTCCACGGTAATAACTTTCAGTTGGTGCGAATTATATCTGGCAGCATTAAATCTTTTTTTATCACGGGTGCAGCATATAACGTTATGCCCTTCATTAAGCAAAACAGGCAATAGTCTTTGGCCTATATATCCGGTAGTTCCGGTCAGCAGGATCTTCATTTTATGTGTTTAAATAATTATCAATTAGTTTTAAGCGAAGATATCCCGCCATCAACACCATACACCTGCCCGGTTATCCATCCCGATTTACCGGAGAGTAAAAACCCGGCCATTTCAGCAATGTCCTGCACAGAACCAACCCTTTTCAAGGGATGGCGTTGCGCATTAGCTTCAAGTTTCGACTCGCTGTTAAGCAGAGAGGCTGTCTCCTTCCCGATTCCTGATGATGCCCCTGCTACAAGGTAATTTCTCATTATTACCAGGTATTATTGGTTTTTTGTTATTATCTGAACAGAATATTGAAAATACCCTTATAAATTAGTCCGGCAATATTTGTTTAAATATTTACAATAAAACACAAACAAAAAAAGTGGGCTGAAGTTCAGCACATATTTTAATCCCGGCTAATTGCAGCCCAACCAGTTACTAAGTCTGTACCCACTAATTGAACATTTTGCAATATTTTCTTCGTGGAAAGTTAGTTCAGGATTATCCAAATCAGGCCGAATCCTAACGCCTGCCTCCTTAAGCCGGTTGAGTTCTTCTGCAACATTTTCACACCAAATACTATAATTGGCAATGGTTATTTTTTTAGCCTTGAATCAAATTTGAAGTTTCTTTGATCAATTAATCTAACCCTTGAATACTCCGGATGCCTGCAATTTAATATGTAAATATGAGAACTATGAATAATACAACTTGGTACTTTAAGAGCTATTGTTTTTCCTTCTTTAATCCATCTTTCCCCAATTTCAGATAAAATTACAGGAGCAGGATATACTGCCCAGTTTTTTGGTATGTTGGTTATCTTTAATGTAGTTATAGAATCATCAGGTATTTCAAGAGTAATAATATCTAAAGCAGGGATTAATGATGAAGGAGTATGAACAATTGTCTCCAAAAGAGCAATCTCCTTATTTTCACCCGTATACAAAACAGGAGAACCTTTTTTATTCCAACGCCCACCAAAAATAGCAGCTCCAATTCCAGTTAAGTCGCTTGCATATTTCTTTCCTGTAATTCTATATACAAGCATAACTTAACTATAAACTCCGTATTCAATTCTTCCTAAAATGTCTTTGACTTTTGAAACGCCCCCCGGAATCTCAATCAAATTATGTGGTTCTAAACCACCCAAAGCATCATTCGGCAAATTCAACCATTTAAAGAAAGTATGCCTGTTTCCAAACACCTCTTCGCCATATAGGAATAAATCAGCTATTTCAAATAGCTTCACAGAGAAATTCCTTTCTAGTTTTTTGTTTACCTTAAACCAACGATATAAAGTTGGCTCAGAAACATCCAATATTTGAGCAACCAAACCCTTTGTCAAATTAAAATAATTGCTAAAATTCTTTATTACATCAGCATTCACTCCTTTGCTTGCAATTTGAATAAAATCAAAAGGGCTCTCAATTTTAACCGGCACATTTTTTCTCCCAAGAACTTCTACAAGTTTCTTGTAATGCTCAGTTGTTATCTCTTTTTCTGCTATCATGTGATAATATATTTTATTACATGAACGAAAAAATTGACTATTTGTTTCATTCTAATCGCTTTATTTAATCAGTTGAATTTTATTAATAATTATTTCCAATTGATTTATATACACAATAATCATGCGCTTTTTTAGAGTGCATTGTCGGTCCCCTGGTCACGTCCGGGCAAGAGGACGGCGTGCCACAAAGAATTCATAGGCATAGTAATCGGAATAGCGTCGGTGCAACCCGGGTTCCTTAGCTAGTTGGTCAAGTATTTTCGAGGCTTGAACATCATTGGCATATTTGCCTCGCAACTCCATTATACGATTCTCCATGGGAGTATAGAAATCGTCCCACCACGCCTCATCAGGCAAGGTAAAGTGCCCGACAATCTCGAATCCTTCATCCTCTATCGCTGCCACATCATCATCCAGCCATCCCATGGTTGGATAGTCCATATCGAAACCGGCTTTGATTGCGGGAGGCGGGTTCTCCTTGCGCCAAATTGCATCGGTAAACGCAAGGTAGCCACCAGGGCAGAGCAATCGATGGCTGACGCAAAGAGCGTTCCTGAGTCCAATGCTGTAGAGCGCGCCTTCCGACCAGATGAGATCGAAACTATCAAGTGGTTGCTCCGGATGGGCCATATCTCCAACGATTGCCCTTACACGCCCGGATAACCCGAGCGCAGCAATTGACTCCTGCAGCCGCTTGATACTCGGTGCATGATTGTCGATAGCCACGATGGATCCCGATGTAAGTCCGGCAAGATAGAGGGTCTGCCCCCCGACACCACATCCCAGGTCGAGAATAGCTGGATATTCAGGCAGTTCACGGCAGAGACCAAGGGCTCTGACAGCGCAAGCCTGGTTACCGGGTCCCTGGCGGGGCAGGTCCTCGTAGACTTCGAAAAATATCTCCCAAAAGCGAGGGCCGGGCTCGTTCATAAATACTCCTATTTTATTATGTTACAAATTGGCAGCGTATTAGAGGCGAATGTGGTGCGGACTTGCCCGCAGGATCAACCCTACGCTGCATCCGGTTGAAACGCTTGTATCAGCTCTGCCTCACTTTTGTACAAGCTCCCAAAACTCCCTTGGTGTTACAAAATTCAGTTGTGGTAATTGTTTTGAGATATCCAATAGATCTTTGTCTCCGGTAATCATTACATCGGCCTTAGCTCTTAATGCGGACTCCAGCACCCATCGATCATCTTCATCTATAACCTGAACTTCGGAAGGTTGGTCAGGAAGGGGTTCGACATGATGTCGTCGAAGTATGTCTTCTGCATCCCTGGCAATACGTTCCGGCACATTCAGCTTCTCTGTCAGAACACGTGCAATTTCATTAAGTACAAATTCTCCGGTCATCAATTGATGCTCGGCCAAAACAACCTGGAACACGTCAGCACTCAATCCGCGTGTGGCAAAAGCGCTGACAAGGAAGTTGGTGTCTGCAAAAACTTTCATGAAATCTCGCGCCATACATCTTCGTCAGTAAGCAATCCCTGTGATTCGGCAAATGGCAAAATACGATTGCGAATTTGCTGAAAGGATTCAATGGATAACTGACGCCGCAGGGCGTCTCTGACCAATTCACTTTTGGGACGACCTGTTCGTTTGGCGGCTTTTTCCAGGAGTTGACTTAAGTCTTTATCGATACGTATAGATAGAGTTGATTTTATAGCGAGCTGATTAGTTGTATTACAATGTAACACAATTATAACGATCAGGCAACCATAATAGTATAAACAGATCCTAAACTGTTCTTTAAATCTTCTTGATGAATTTTTCCTGCATTATTCAAGTATTTCTTTAATGCCGGGGGGGGTGAATGCATAACTAAATATTGAGGAACAACAAAATATTTATTTTTTCCTTATATAAAGGATTGATTAATCTTAATATTAATTGGCAGGCTCTATACCCATTTACTCAGGTAATACATGCTGTGCAACAACAATTTCAACCGGCAACCTCACCATAGACATTTTTGCTACTTCAACGATTTGAAAACCGGCATCTTCCAAAGATTCCCGAACAAATATCGGGCGGCAATCAACATACTTTGGAAGCTTCGCATGTATCCATTCATATAGCCTCATCATTAGATTGGCCTTCCCCTTCTTAGATATTGCTACAATACAGATACGCCCGCCATTTCGAAGAACCCTTTGGCACTCGTGCAAAACAATTGGAATTTCGGGTGTATCGAAGAGTTCTAGTGTGAAACTCATAAAAACTGCGTCGAAAAAATTCGCTTCGAAGTGAGGTTTAGCAGCATCGCCACACTTCAACTCCACTCTGTCTGATAACTCCGCTTTCCTAACATTCGATTGGGCTATCTTGCACATCCCTTCCGATATATCAATACCATAGACCTTGCCTGAGTTGCCGACCGATTGAGCCAAAGCCAGAATGCTGTGTCCGGTGCCAAAACCGATATCAAGAACTATCTCACCTTCTTTAGCACTTAGCTTTTTTAAACCGGTGTTTCTGCATTTCTTCTCGGCGAAACCAGCCAGCATATCATACCATTTACTCATCATATTATAACTGGCTTTGGCTTCTACCTTTGACCTTGTGACTCTACTTATTTCCGTTTCAATCTTACACATATTTTCCCCCGGGGTTATCTTGCAACCGGATTGCGCCCTGCCCAGTTATAGTTTCCCTCACATGCATTTTTGCATTTGGCATATTTTATGTTATGTTTGTATACGTAACATCACTAAAGATAGCATCTCTAGTCTGACGCTCCCTGGGGAGCGTTTCTTTTTTCTGCCTGCCTGATTAAAGCTTAGACTCATTACTGGTATGACGGGATAAATTAACTGGATAATAACAGCCACAAAATCAAATAGCTAAAATGCAACGAGCGTCCATAAGCACAGCCGGCTAAAACTTATGTCAGGGTGCCGGAAGTGATCGCCGGAGCAGAATTCTATAGAAAATAAATGGAGCTGTGGCAATCCATAAAAGCACTAGAATCCATACACGACCAGCAAAAAGGTTATAATCATGAATCAAACTTGCCCAGGGATGGCCCATCACGAAATGACCGAATAAGAATTCAAAAGCAACGGTCAGGGCAAGCCAGATCAAACCAAGTCGAAGGGCTTCCTGAGATGATTGAAGTTTCAGCCATTTCAGTATAAACCAAACGTAAATTCCAAATAAAATAACGAAACTTGCAGCAGAGAGTTGATGAGAGGGCAGATCAGACATGAATCGCTGATACCAATATTCACGAAGAACCCCATTTACGATAGCAATAGGAATGCCCGGGATCCATGATACAAAAAACTTCCAGTTCACGATTATTAATTATAAAATGTTAAAGTTAGGGTTAATTTTTTTAATGTCTGGCTAACGCTGCATTTATCCTACAAGCGTATGGATAAAGTCAGCGTCACTTATAGCGGGCCAGCACTCAAGGAGTGGTTGAAAAACGCAGCTGTAGCAGGACGGGTGCAAACACTTGTTAGCCATTTGTTTCTGTTATGTGACGCGTACTGCCATCAATAAATTCCCGTGTGTTATCTGCAGTACCCGGATTACCTTTAATAATACCTAACTGTGTCATACTATTCGATTTTTTAGCATAAATAACTTACTATATTCATCAAGCAAAATATGGAGCTAACAGGTGTCCGCACTAATTCTGCCAACAGGGAAAAGTGATAGTGGTTTCCGGAGGATAAATCCATTATGTTTCTTAACTTCCGACGTTGTCAGGAATAAGTCTGTACATGCGAAAACAATTTTATGTTCGTCCTGAAAATCAGTAAGAGCGCCACTCCCAGTGCCAAAAACTCCGCAAGCGGGATTGCAGCCCAGACGCCATAAATACCCATAAAAATTGGCAATACGGTGACGCCGGCCAAAACGAACAACAGCCCACGCAGCATGGAAACGATCAGCGAGTTCCTGGCCTCGCCCAAAGCAGTGAAGTAGGAAA
>SLCF01000090.1 GCA_007125955.1 Bacteroidales bacterium
ATTCCGGAAAAAAGCCTGTTCCACCGGATCTTGCTCAGACCCGACCTGTTTTGGTCAAGTGAAAGCCATATGAAAACAGGGCTTCCCACAATATGGTCTTTGGGGACAAATCCCCAGTACCTCGAGTCAAGTGAGTTGTGCCTGTTGTCGCCTACCATGAAATAGTAGTCCATTTGGAAGGTGTATGAGCCGGTTTTTTCACCATTTATAAATATTCCGTTTTCAGAGATATCCAGTGTATTGCCTTCGTATGCTTCAATTATTCTCTTGTATTTTGAAATGTTTATGCTGTCAATCTCTACTGTTTCACCTTTTGCAGGTATAACCAGCGGACCGAAATAATCCTCGTTCCACCGGTATGCAGGGTTATGCGGAAACACATAGGGACTGAAATTACCTTTCCGGTTTTCCCACTTTGTAACTGAAAGAACATTTGGGAATCCTGAAAGGGCTTCGGCATTTGATTTGGTCAGGGGGATGAAATATTCGGTAGAGCTGTAGGACATTATCTCATTCCGGTTTATTCCCATGTTTTCCAGAGCTCTCTGGTTGAGAGGTGTTCCGTCAGTTCTCACAATGTGCTGGTACTGGATGTTTTCATTACCGGTGTCAAAAGGCTCACCGTTTATGAATATTTCACCGCTTACCATAGTAAGGGTGTCTCCTGGTGTGGCAACGCACCTTTTTATGTAATTGTCCCTTTTGTCAACCGGACGTGATGTAACAGTGAAATTTTCATGAATGTATTCTCTTGCATCTGCAATGTATTCATTGACCTCATTGCGGCTTTTGCCCTGGAACAGCCTGTTTCCAGCAAGTTCAGCTGCATACTGCAGCTTAACATTGTAGTAGCTCTGATCCTGCATTTCCAGGATTACCGTGTCTCCTTCCGGAAAATTGAAAACTACAATATCGTTGTTTTTAACTTCTTTGAATCCTGAAAGGCGAGTGTATGGCAACCGGATCCATTCAAGATAAGATTTGACATTCCTGGTCAGAGGCATAGTATTATGGGCAAAAGGGAAGGAGAGGGGAGTGTTGGGCAGTTTGGGCCCGTATGTCAGTTTGCTTACAAACAGGTGGTCGCCGATGAGAAGCGACTTTTCCATTGATCCTGTCGGTATCTTGTAGTTCTGGAAGAAGAAAATATTGATGAAAGTTACTGCAATAACCGCAAAAATAAGTGCATCCAGCCATTCTATAAAAGTGCTGTTTTTCCCCTCCCTCTTTTTCCAGAAAGTCCAGTTTACCTTTTTGGAGATATATATATCAAAGATAACCGGTAATCCGAATAAAAACCAGAAATTTCCCAGCCAAATCACCCATAATATATAAGCTGAGGAAACAAAACCGAATTTGATCCAGGTAAAGTGTTGTTTGTTTAATTGCATTTTTGTATTATGTATTAGTTTGTTTTATCTGTTGATAATTTATCTGTCCGGGATTCCTGTGCAAATAACATTTTTATATATCCGGTTCAGGCAAGTCCAAGCAGGTCGTTCATGGAGAATACCCCTTTTTTCCCGGCCACAAACTCAGCCGCTGCAACCGCACCTGTTGCAAAACCCTTTCTGCTGAGTGCCCGGTGACTGACCTCCAGTTCATCAAACGTGGATTTCCAGGTGATTACATGTGTTCCGGGCACATTCCCCCTTCGTTCGGAACTTATAGTAACAAGGGAAGGATCACCTTCTTTACCGTCACTCCATCCTTTTATCCTTTTCAACTTTTCACTAAGTCCATTCGCAAGTGTTATTGCAGTACCGCTAGGGGCATCCTTTTTATGAATATGATGTGTTTCACAGATATTTACATTGTAATCAGGGAACCGGTCCATTATGCCGGCCAGGAACCTGTTGAGAGTGAAAAGTATATTTACTCCGGGACTGAAATTGGAAGCATAGAAAAAGCAATTGTCACCCCTTAAACAGGTTTGCTTAATCTCCTCCATTCTTTCAGTCCATCCGGTTGTTCCGGAAACAACCGGCACATTTGCATCAAAACAAAGCAATATGTTGCCGGGGGCAGATGAGGGGGTTGAGAATTCGATAGCAACATCCGCTTTTGCAACATTAGACGGGGTGAACTCATCCAGATTGCTTTCGTCTATTTTCAGGACTACGCTGTGGCCCCGTTCAATGGCAACCTTTTCTATCTCTTTGCCCATTTTCCCGTATCCGATAAGGGCTATGTCCATGTGCACAAAGTTTGGTTATTTATCTGTTTGTATATAACGTAAAAATAGAAAAAGGGAAACAAATATGCTTCCCCTTTTATAGTTTAACAAAAGTAATTAAAGGTTTATTTTTTTACAACTTTTACAACGGCCTTGAATGCTTCGGGGTGATTCATTGCCAGGTCGGCCAGAACTTTCCTGTTGAGTTCAACACCCTTTTTGTTCACTGCCCCCATAAATTCGCTGTAAGACATCCCGTGCTCTCTTGCTGCTGCATTTATCCTCTGTATCCATAAACCTCTGAAAGTGATTTTTTTCTTCTTCCTGTCGCGGTATGCATATTGCATTCCTTTCTCAATGGCATTTTTGGCTACTGTGTAAACATTCTTTCTTCTTCCGAAATAGCCTTTGGCCTGCTTAATTATTTTTCTCCTTCTTCTCTTTGCCGCTACTGCATTTACTGATCTTGGCATAACTTTCCTGATTTTGGAGTGGTTAGCGTTTCTGTGAGTTCACGAAATCTTTGGGGCTAATTCACTCTGGTTAATAGTTAAATGATCCTCAGAATAATAGGTCTACTTCATTGCAAGCAAAAGCTTGATGTTTTTCTCATCAGGCTTACTTACTATTGTTGAATAAGTAAGGTTCCTTTTCCTTTTGGTTGATTTTTTTGTCAGGATATGGCTTTTGTAAGCGTGCTTGCGTTTTATCTTTCCTGTTCCGGTCAGTGAAAATCTTTTTTTTGATCCGGAATTGGTCTTCATCTTGGGCATTTTATATTAAATTTTATATGTTATGAAACGACTATTATTGCTTTTTTTGAGTTTTCGGGCTTATAAGCATTATCATCCTTTTTCCTTCCAGTTTGGGGAGCTGCTCGACTTTCCCCAGTTCTTCAAGTTCCTGGGCGAATCTTAAAAGCAGTATTTCACCTTTTTCCTTGAAGAGGATTGTCCTCCCTTTGAAAAACACAAAGGCCTTGATCTTGCAGCCATCTTTCAGGAACTTGATTGCATGATTCAGCTTAAACTGGAAATCGTGCTCATCGGTGTTGGGACCGAAGCGTATTTCCTTAACTACTATTTTGGCGGCCTTGGCCTTTATTTCTTTCTGTTTCTTTTTCTGCTGGTAAAGAAATTTCTGATAATCAGTGATCTTGCAAACAGGAGGATCCGCCTTGGGTGAAATTTCTACAAGGTCAAGCTCCATTTCATCGGCAAGCTTCAGACATTTATCAAGGGGATAAATTCCCGGTTCTTCTATGTTGTCACCCACCAATCTGACTGATGTAGCTCTTATCTCCTCATTTTTCCTGTACCGGGGCTCCTGGCTCCCTTTTTTGCCAAATCTTCTTCCGCCTTGCTGGCCTTTATAAAAATTGCTTTTCTTGATTGCTATGGTTAAATCCCTCCTTAATTAATTTGTTTAACAATATGTTTGCTACTTTATTTTTACCTGATCTTTCACTTCTTCTGTAATGAAAGAGGCAAATTTTTCAAGCTTCATTGATCCTTTATCTCCTTCACCCTGCCGACGAACCGAAACCGTTCCGTCAAGCTCCTCCTTTTCACCAACAACCAGAAGATACGGGATACGCTTCATTTCATTGTCCCTTATCTTCCTTCCCACCTTCTCGCTCCTGTCGTCAATCAACGCGCGAATATCGTAATTATTTAGGAAATTTAAAACTTTTTTTGCATAAACATTGAATTTTTCGCTTACCGAAATAATTACAGCCTGTTGCGGAGCCAGCCATAAAGGGAACTTTCCTGCGGAATGTTCTATCATCACTGCCACAAATCTTTCCATTGACCCGAAAGGGGCGCGATGTATCATTACCGGCCTGTGTTTCAAATTGTCCGATCCGGTGTATTCAAGTTCAAAACGTTCTGGCAGGTTATAATCCACCTGTATTGTTCCCAGCTGCCAGCTTCTTCCGAGTGCATCCTTTACCATGAAGTCGAGTTTGGGGCCGTAAAATGCAGCTTCTCCGTAAACGGTTTTTACATCAAGTCCCTTTTCATATGTGGCTTCTATAATGGCACTTTCGGCTTTTTCCCAGTTTTCATCGCTGCCTATATACTTTTCCTTATCTTTTTTATCACGTAAAGAGACATGTATCTCGAAATCTGAAAAATCGAGTGCCCTGAATATGATGAATACAATGTCTATTACTTTTATAAATTCCTCCTTGAGCTGATCAGGCCTGCAGAAAATATGTGCATCATCCTGTGTGAACCCCCTCACCCTGGTTAA
>SLCF01000146.1 GCA_007125955.1 Bacteroidales bacterium
AAAATTTGCAGTAAGAGAAACATCACTACCGGGCATAACGAACTGAAAGCTTGCACTTGTACTGGCTTCGGCATCCTGAGCGTCTGTCCAGTTAACAAATTCGTAGCCTTCGTTAGGTGTGGCCTGAAGGGCAACACTTGTTCCCTCTTCATAACTACCTGCACCGTCAACAGTTCCACCCTGCTGAGGGCTTGCAGAAATTGTCAGGTTAAATAAAGGCGGGTCTTTTTCTTCTTTTTCACATGCTGTAATAAAAAGCATAAATGATGTAATCACAGCAAAAACATAAATGAGGTGATAATTTTTCTTTTTCATAAGTGCAACTAAGATTTATTGTGTTAATATTTTTATATATTTAATTTAACAGTTAAGTATATTTCTTGCCGGTTAGATCCGGCATGATTTTATCATAATACTTTAATATTATTCCGTTTCCATTAATCCGCGTGTCAATGTTTCATAGATCATTCTTCTGAGTTCCAGCTGCCTGCTTTCAACCACCCTGCGGGAAGCCGGCCTGTACAAATCTGCATATTTAGGCCTTACCACGCGGTATTGAAGTTTATCAAGGTTTCCGCCAATGTCTATACCAAGCCGGAATGGTAACGGTGAATCAACAAGCGATATATGATAGTCGAAACTCATGTCGAGATTATGACGCCCCCCCACAACCGCCTGGTACCTGTCCATTACAATCAGGAACGGATACACATCTATCTCCTCCCTGAAAATGGTAAATTCCGCGGAAAGAGAATCGACACGGTTCTCAGCTCTCCTGCTGAAACGCAATGTCCTGGCTATCTCACTGAAAGTTTCACCGTCAAGCAAAACCAGGTCCTGCCCCCTTATTGATGATGCCCCCCGAAGGGTTGACATCTTTATATTATACAATGAATCCAGATAGGTTTCAACTGCAATATGGAACTCCCCGGTGCCGCGAAATGAGCGCAGCATGGGCATTAGAGTGTCAATATCGGGGATCATGTTCAGCAGGGTTTCAATCTCCACATCCAGCATATGATAATCAATGCCAAGATAAAGATGGTTCTTCCTTGGCGTGCGGTACATTGCGGTAAGTCTCATATCCGCCGCCGGTGTAGTAAAGCTGAGTCCGTCCAGCACAAGGATCCCGTCATTAACCCGCACATCTCCCCTTATATCTGATATTGTATCGCCATGCATAAGCGCCTGCTTTACATTAGCCCTAAGCAAAAGATCAATTCCCTGTGGAACCATGTATGGCCCGGTGAAAGTTGTGTCATAGACATTATTATTGTTATTGTAAGCAGACGGGTCGCCGGGTGTATCATTTTCAATCCCAATACCACTGGTCAGATTCATCAACTGAACAATATCGGTATTGTCAGATAAAAAGCTGAAATCACCCTTCAAAACAGAATCGCCCCTGAAGTAGGAAAAGACATTTTCCCAACTGCCTGTCAGACTGAAATCTGAGCGATCAATCCTTACATTACTTTCACGTATATTGAATGTTTCAGGATCAAAATCCATTATAATTGAAGGTATCTCAAGAGGTGAGGCCATAACAGAAAGGGAGACGAACCCGTCGGTCATCTCAATATTACCTTCAGCCAGCCATTGCAGGAAAATATTTTCGCTGGTTTTATCATTTTGTATTCCGGCATTGAGAGTCATGCTAGCTGCGCGGGCAAAATCGGAACCTGATTGTGCTTCAAAATCAAAACTTGTGTATGCAAGCTCTATGTCAGGCTGGCCGGGGTCATCACTGCCGGGAGAATAGGTGAAATAGCCATAGGGTCTGTTAACGGAGATATTTGCTGTATCATTACCGGCCATCATCTTCTCAATATTGAACCTGCAATGCAAAGAGGGTCTTGCTGTTGTGTCCCTGATATCCGACATTTCCACGTAAAAGTGAGAGCTTTTTATAAGTGTGCTGATGTGATCATTTATATATATCTCAAGACTGTCTGAAGAAATCCTTGCCGAGGCAAAATCCCTGTTATTTCCCGATGAAGTTGTGTTGGGTAGCGCAAAGTCAATTCCCGTGCCTGTTGAATTGACTGTCAGTGTATCGTAAATCATTGAAAACTCAGAAAGAATGAGCGAACCGGACAACTTCATTTTGCCAATGTCAAAAGTTAAAGCCTGCGAGAGTGAAAAATCACTTTTCAGTTCTCCTCCCACTCTGCCACTCAAATCCATATCAATAGCTTCAGGTATAAAATGCATTAACTCTTCCAGTTTAAGATCAAGATCGGCTATCAGATCATAATGCATATCTCCGAACAAATTATCCACTTTACCGGTTGCACTCAATTCCGAGTCAGGGGTGTTTAATACAAGAGTGTTAACATGCAGGGAAGACTCATCATTGCTGTTCATATCCCAAATGAAATCAACATCCCAGTTTATTCCACCAAGCGGGTAGGGTAAAAAGTCATATATGAAATTGCCGTTTGCAAGGGTCATGTTCAGGTCAATCAAGGGCAGAAGGGTATCGCTGATCTCTCCTTTTATAATCCCTGATGATGAAACGAGGCCCGTAACATCAATTTCCCCAAATGCTGAAATATACCGGAGGGGAATAATTGCCATTATATCTTCAACCTTCAATGAATTGAACTCATAATCTATGTTTGTTAAAATACTTCCCCTGCCGGTGTCATTTTCAACTGAACCATTAATACCAATGTCCAGTCCGTTTAACGATAAAAAGGAATTATCAAAAGAAAACAACTGCCTTGAAAGATCAGCTCCGGCCGTAACATTTAACTCAAGATGATAATTATCCAGGTATTTATCCCCTGCAAATTCAAATGATGCAAGAGAATTATTAAGCACAATATTGCCGCTCAAAAGGTCTCCTTTAACATTGCCTGCCATTTTCCCGTTAACCTCTTTCATGCCTAGATCAATACGTGCTTTTTGATCGGAATATACAAGATCAAGGTTATTGAATTCAATATTTTGCAGGTCGATAAAAAAGGGCTCTACCTCCGCTTTTTCATCTACAGGTGCCCTAGCTTCTCTGATAAAGAGATCGAAATTTGACCATCCCAGGCTGTCAACAAAAACATTTACGTATGCATCGGAAAGTATAAAACTGTTTATCACTATATCTCCCTTTTCACGATATGCTTTTGAGTCAATCACACCGGTAAGTTCACCCGCTCTCAGCAACGTGTCACATTGACTGCCGGATACCGGACTGATAACGTGGAAATTGCTGATCCTGACGCCAAGGCGGGGGAATGTGCTGAAAACGGTTAACTCAACTTCACCTATCACAGTTTCGTATGGAATATATTTTTCTGTCTGGTTGTTTACTATACGGGTAAGTTTCTCGGGGACAAAGATGTACCATGAAAGTAAACCTGCGGAAATAATCAAAAGCATCAGCAGTGATGCAAGGATAATTAGAGAAATCCTGAGGATCTTTTTAATCGGTTTGTTCATTTATGCGGCTAAAATTTAACATATGTCCGGATTTAACTCAGGGAAGCTTTCTCGGCAGGCTTTCCTGTCATGTTGCACGGAGCATCATAATATCAAAAAAGTTAATAACTCACACCATTTAATCATCCACCTTGTTAAATGTGAAACTCCTCCCGAAATCGTCCCTGTACCTTAAAACTTCCGTTGTCAGTTCTGTAATGGTATAAATTTTGGTTATCTCAACATCCCCTATCTCCATCTGCTCATTTCTTACCATTTCAGAACCGGTAAGAGTCCATGTAAAATCCTGTGCTTCTTCTTCATAAACATCATCACCTTCGTCCCAGCTGTAACCGGTGCCGTTAGCAAAATACCTGTCAAAAAGGGTACCTGACTGCCACTTTCCAACCAGGAGTGATTCATCAAAGAACTCTTCCTTCTCGCATGAAGCCAGTATTAAAAAAAAGAAAAACACGGCAGCGAAATATAAAAAGATCCGTTTCATCCCATTTATTTAAAAGAAATTTAATTTTCCCCAACCTTAGTAATTAAAAAAATTGCGATGCAATAACGGAAGCGGTAAATTTGCACGTTATTACTTTACGAAGTTATGAAAAAATTTGTTTCAACTGACTAAAACCTTTCTGACTGCCATTTCAACATCATTTTGAAGTTGGTTTGGTTTTTGTTGCTATCAAATATATTACTTTACTTCTGCTTAAAAAACTGTAATAAATACAACGCTCATATTTAACAATAGAAGTCTTCACTATTTGAAGAGGAGAGAATTAAATTATGACAGAAAAAGAACTGAAAGCTAAAGAGAATGAAATATTCAGATCTGTTGATGAACTGAAGCTCAAGCCTGCATTTGACATTCTTGGATACCTGATATCTGAATATGGATTGGGGATATTTTATGACGAATACAGGAATATTGAAGAAACATACCGTTTCATATTGAAATATACTGTTGAAGGCACCCGCGACCCGGAAAGGGAAAAGGT
>SLCF01000041.1 GCA_007125955.1 Bacteroidales bacterium
GATCAAAATGAAAACTATGAAATCTTCAAATTTATTTAAAACGGCGGCATTAATTGTATTCTCGTTAACCGTATTGTCATCATGCAATAAAGATGATATTGAGAAAGCCGGTTCGGGCTTTTTGTTTAAGGCAACCTACCCCGGAACATCTTCAGAAACTACAAAGTCAGATTCAAAGGTTGAAAACGGTGAGTTAAGCAACGGTGTTATTGTTGAAAACTTCAGAATCAATATTGGTGAAATAGAGCTGGAGTTTGACGATGATGATCCAATGTTTCAAACAGATTCGTTTGCATCGGATATAGAAATGGAAGGGCCCTTTGAAATTGATCTTATGGCGGAAGGGGTGACACTGGAGATAATGCTTGTTGATTTTGTTGAGTTGCCTGCTGCTGCTTATAAGGAAATTGAGTTCGAATTTGAGAAAAGTGAAAATTCAATTTCTGAAATGTTTATGAAATCTGTCCTGGTAAAAGGAACAATTGATGGCATACCCTTTGTTTTCTGGAGTGATGAAGATTTTGATATGGAGATTGAATTTGAAGACAAGGTATATCTTGATGAAGCTAAACATGCAGTTATAACTGTATCATTTGACATTGTTTCGTTGTTTGACCCTGCAAATGGCGGTATAGATATTTCCAATGCCGTTGATGGTAACGGTAACGGTATCATTGAGATTTATCCTGATGATCCTGACGGAAATGAGGAACTTGCCGGTTATTTACAGGACAGGCTTGAGGATATAATTGATGCTTTTGAAGAGAAATATGATAACTAGGGGAAAATAACCTCAGTAGTATTAATGAAGGCCAGGGATTATCCCGGACCTTCATTAATTAAAAAATTAACCAAAATATTTATTTCTTGCAGTACGAGTTAAAAAGTAACAAATTGCATCAAAGAGCGTAAAAAATAAGAAAGTATGAGTCTTAATTAAGAAATTTAATTTTTTAACTATGAAAAAAAATATATTAACAGTGATATCAATTTTTTTCTATTTGACAATCCTTCTTTTTACGGGTTGCTCAAAAGAAGAAACTACCATTGAGAACTGGATCTTAGGAACATGGAGTGTTGATACATATGTTCAGTTAGATTATGATGAGAATGGTAAATTAGTCAGTGAAAGCCCAAGTACCGATCAGGGCAATATTGAATTCAGAAAAGACGGAACAGGGGCAGATACAGGAGGCAATTTTATTGGAAGTGAATTTACCTGGACAAATACTGATACAACCCTTGAGCTTACTGAAGGTTCAACCGTGACAGTTTATGACATTGAGGAATATTCCTTTACTGATTTTATCTTTAGCATATCCGAAGATAATCAATCAGGAGGTACATCGGTTGAGCGATGGTACCTTTCAAAAGTTCAATAATTTTTTTTACAATATTATTCTTCAGTATTATAATTACTCTGCTAATTTATGGAACAGATAATCAAAAATAAAGATCAGATAACCAGGACTTGTAATATTAACAAAGTTAAAACTTTATTTATTACCTCTCCTGGTGTCAAAGATAAGTTTCAATCCGGCAGTGATATAGATTTTATTGTTGATATTGATGAAAAAGATCCTATTTCATACTTTGACTTTTACTTTAATTTGAAATCAGATCTTGAGAAATTACTAAACCGGCGTATTGAGCTTCTGGAACGTAAAGTTGTCAAGGATTCCATGCTTGGGAAACAAATTTTTGAATAATAAAACATGGTCTGAAATATAACATCAGTCCTCAAGCGATACATCCCCGGCGTTATAAGTCAATATTACATCCCCCGGAAGATCAACTATCTGTTTCATGAAAGGTAACAGCACCCCTGCCGGATCTTCATCTGCCGGTTCAAATCCTGCAAAAAGAACTGCTGAGGGAGCCATGTTATTCCGGATTGCATTAAGCGGATCGTCTGTGGGCAAAACAGAAATTTCAGCTTCAATTCTTCCTTTCATTAACATTTCACTCATTTCTCTTTCTACATTTTCAACATCAGCCTTGAGCTCCACCGGCCGCAACACCCTTAGGGGGCAGTCTCTCCATTCCCGGCTTCCTTTCAGCAGATAACCCATCAGCAGCATCATTGCTCCGTTTTTGGGATCCGTCCACCAGATATTTATTGCACCTGAAGGATTGTTCCAGGTTTCTTCATCTTCATGACTGCTCAGAACAAGGCAGCTCCGCTCCATTTTCTTTGTCAGACTGAGAATGGCCGAAAAAGAGTCCTTTTTTTCAGGATCATTACTCCATCCAAGCAACAGTATATTTGGTCTGACTCCGCCAATTCCGTGGCACTGGAAAAGTGCCTTTAACCCGTCTGCAATGCTTTCTTCAACAACAACTACAGGAAAAGCAGACAGTTTTTCTTCACGGATAAAAGTACGCATGAGCTTCTCCGCTTCAGTTCGCCTTTTATTCAGATTATCAAGATCGCCTTTAATTATTTGAGCCAAAGAAACAATTCCCCTGCCCGCTGAGAGGAGATTGGCATATTTAACCAGATGTATGCGGCTGCCTGCAATTCCGCTGAGAGTCAGAATGGAAGGCCTCCAGTTTTTTGGGTAATACCTTTCCTTTTCAATGTCAAGGAGTGCGTTTCTGGCTCGCCGGTATGCAAAACCGCTGTGAACATCGCCCCATTGCATTATGAGCTCGGCACGTTTAATATAAATAAACATTCCGGTGGCTGCAACTATTGCAACTAATGCCCATATCCAGTTTATAAGCAACATAATAACGAGACTGCCTACTGCACCAAGCAGGGAAAGAGTCCAGTGGTTCAGTTTGAATGTGGGCCTGAAACTGGGGTTTGCAGAAAAAATCTCATAAAAACTTGCCAGATTGATTGTTCCGTAGGTTAAGAGGAAAAACATTGTAATGATAGGAGCTACGCTATCCAGGTCACCTGCCATTATACCCACCTGCGCAATCAGGAAAGTGATTAATATTGCCCTTCTCGGCTCATTCGATTTGCCGCTTCCAAAAGCAAAAAACTTAATTTGTTTGAAGATATTGTCTTTTGCAAAAGCCTGAAGAATGCGTGGGGCTCCCATCATACTTCCCAAAGCTGAAGAGAGGGTTGCTGCAATAACTCCAGTGTAAATAAGAGGTCCGTAAAACGCTTTCTCCTGCATGACCATAGCATCTCCTACAAGATTTGCACGGGAAGTGCTTGCTGCCATTAGAACTGCAACTATTGCATATATCAAAAAAGTGAATCCAATTGCAAAAAATGTTCCCACAGGTATAGCCTTTCCCGGATCTTTCAGGTCTCCTGACATATTAACGCCTGCCATTATTCCGGTAACAGCGGGAAAAAACAATGCAAAAATGGTGAAATAGGAATGACCGGCTGTCCATGCGGGTCTGAGATTTTCACCAAGAACCTCTATCGATGCATTTCCCCATGCGCCGTAAATATATGAGCCAATAGCTGCAAGTAAAACGGCAAGTATAATGTACTGGACTCTAATGGTCCAGCCTGCTCCGATATATACAAAGGTAAATACCACAATGTTGGTTAAAGTTGCAACAGTTGTGAATGAAAGATCTATTTCAGGGAAAGCGAATAATAAGGCTTCTGTGAAACCGACCACATACATTGTAACCGATAATGCAAGTGCCAGATAAAAGAAAACTGCTATCACACCCCCAAATTCCACACCTATGCTCCGGCTGATCATATAATAAGAACCTCCGCCCTTAACCTGCATATTGGTGGAAATTGAAGACAAGGAAAAAGTTGTTATAGTAGTAAATAACTTGGCCAGAAGCAGGATCATTAATGCGCCCCATAAACCGGCATTACCCACTACAGTATCATAACGGAGGAAAAGTATTACTCCAAGGATGGTTAAAACGCTCGGGGTGAATACACCTCCAAAAGCACCGAATTTCCTGGGCCCGCTGTTAGCCGGCTCTTTTTCTTTTGCCATCAGGTTTTATTGAATATTCCGTTTGAACGTATCGTTTTATTTAGTGGAAGATTGAAATTTTTCAACTATAAGTTTAATCCGATTATGTCACCTCTTTAACAAAATAGCGGGACCATATCCCTTCTGAAGTTTCATTTTACCACTATTTGACTCTTTTAACAGTTAGTTTTGAAGGGGGTTCTTCTTCAAATCCTGTTTCATTGTCGTAGAAAGCCCTTCTCCCGGTAAAGAGTTTTTGAGTCTTTGGAAAACCCTTTTTTTTGCAGTTTGCCAGGCACTTCTATCAAAAACAAAAACCTACAGTGCGCGTATACTTTTAGCGTAATTTTCGATGACTGAGTTTGCAAGCCTTGTTAACATGGCAAACTTCATAGTCAAGATGTACTACACCGAAGGGATATCTTTTGACAAACAATATCTTTTTTGTCAAAAAAAACATATTATTGTTTTAGTTGTTTTAAAATCATAATGAC
>SLCF01000121.1 GCA_007125955.1 Bacteroidales bacterium
CTGGCAATAGTGTTCAATGTTTTAGCACAGGAACAAAAGAAAATTATTGACCAGTCAGATTACGCCGGGTGGAAGAACCTTGGCAGTAACCAGTTAAGTTATGACGGTAACTGGATAACCTATGAAATAAATCCGCAGCACCGTGGCGATGGCTGGCTTTATCTGAAAAGAACAGGTGGCGACATTGACTCTGTTGCAAGAGGCACTAATGCTTCCTTTTCGCCTAATTCAAACTTTCTGGTTTTTGCCGTTAAACCCGAAGCTGACAAGGTTAGGCAGGCAAGAGCGGAAAATACCAGGCAGGACGATATGCCCAAAGACAGTCTGTTTATCTGGAACTTCAGAGATATGTCGCTTGCCAAAATTGAAAGGGTAAGATCTTTCAGGACAGCACAGGAGGAATCTGACTGGATTGTTTATCACAAGGATAAAGAGAAGGCAGAAAATGATGAGGAGGAAGAATCTGATGAGCAGGAGAATGAAAGGACTTCAGAAGGGACACGCCTGGTTGTACTTAACCCTGTGACAAATGAGGAGTTCAGCTTTGAAAATGTTGACAACTACACATTTTCTCCCAACGGCAAGCTGGTGGGAATGGTTCATGTTGAAAAAGACTCCCTGGAATATATTACGGTTCAGGTTTTCAACACGGTAAATAAAACATCCGAAACCATATTTGAAGGTCAGGGAGAAACCGGCAGGCTGAATACCGATGAAAATGGCAATCAGCTTACATTTATCTTTACCCCTGATGAGGAAGATCCGAAGGTTTACGACCTCTATTACTGGAAGGAAGGAACAGCTGAAGCTACCATGGTAGTGGGGGCAGATTCCCCCGGAATGCCCGAAGGATGGAGTGTCAGTGAGAACGGATTTGTCTATTTTTCTGATAATGCCGGCAGGCTTTACTTTGGTACTGCTCCTATTCCGGAGCCCGAGCCGGAGGACACCCTGCTGAGTGACGAGAAGTACAGGCTTGATGTATGGCACTGGAAGGACCCCTATATTCAGCCTCAGCAGCTTGTACAAAGACAAAGGGAACAGAGGCGCACTTACAATGCCGTTTATCATATAGACAGGGGACAAATGGTTCAGCTTGCCCGTGAGGATATGCCCGATCTGAGTACCATTCAGGGAGGTGATGGTGATATTGCCCTGGGTTCTTCGAATCTTCCTTACAGAATCCTGATAACCTGGTCGGCCAGCAATTACAGGGACTATTACCTTGTTGATGTCAATACCGGGGAAAGGGAGATGATACTCGAAAGGGATCTTTTCCATACAAGCCTATCTCCAGGTGGAGACTACCTGCTCAATTACAATTACCTTGACAGCTGCTGGTATGCCATTTCAGTTGATGACCGGACAAGGGTAAATCTTACCGGCGATATACCCCATGAGTTTTACAATATTTTAGCTGACAGGCCGCAGGAGCCTTCGCCATACGGAATAGCCGGATGGGTTGAAGATGACAGGTATGTGCTGATATATGATCATCACGAAATATGGCAGGTTGACCCAACCGGGAGGGATAACCCCGTAAATATTACAGGAGGTTACGCCAGGGCCAATAATATGAGATTCCGCTACATAGACCTTGAAGACGAAGATTACATTGGACGGAGGCAGACAATGATGCTTGATGCATTTAACGACACCAATAAACAAAGCGGTTTTTATGAGGTACGTGTTCACCGGCCCGGTACCCCCTCAAGGGTAATTATGGAAGATGCAAGATTTTTCAGGCCCCAAAAGGCAAGGGATGCAGATTTACTTGCCTGGAGAAGAAGCACTTTCAGGGAGTATTCCGATCTGTGGCTGAGTGATATGTCATTTAACAATGCCCGGAAGATCTCCATCACAAACCCGCAGCAGTCAGAATACAGGTGGGGAGATGTGGAACTTGTGGAATGGGTATCGTTTAGCAAAGATACGCTTCAGGGACTATTCTATACACCTGAAGGATTCGATCCCAACAAGAAGTATCCCATGATAGTGTATTTCTACGAGCGTTCATCAAACGGACTGCACAACCACCAGACACCGTCTCCAAGCCGCTCAACAATCAACCGTCCGCACTATCTGAGCAACGGATACCTTATATTTGTGCCCGATATAAACCCCTACATAGAAGGTTATCCGGCTAAAACTTCCTATAACTCCATTGTAAGCGGCACAAAAGCCATGATAAACCGTTTCGGTTTTATTGACCGCAATAACATAGGTTTACAGGGACAAAGCTGGGGCGGTTACAAGATAGCACACCTGATTACCGAAACAAATATGTTCAAGGCGGCAATGGCAGGAGCTCCCGTGAGCAATATGTTCAGTGCATACGGTGGTATCAGATGGGCTTCGGGAAGGAGCAGGCAGTTCCAGTATGAAGAGACCCAGAGCCGTATAGGAGGAACTCCATGGGAAATGCCTCTCCGCTATATAGAGAACTCACCCATATTCTTTGCCGACAAGGTGGAGACCCCGTTGCTGATGATGCACAATGATGATGATGGTGCTGTTCCGTGGTACCAGGGTATAGAGTACTTCATGGCATTGAGGCGCCTGGGAAGTCCGGTATGGATGCTTAACTACAACGATGAAGCTCATAACCTTAGAAGATGGCCGAACAGAATAGATCTCGATACCCGCATGATGCAGTTTTTCGACCATTACCTGAAAGGCGAACCTGCACCTGTATGGATGGAAGAAGGTATACCCGCTGTCAAAAAAGGGCTGATTGACGGATATGAGAAGGTGGAATAGTACAATTTAATTGATTATCGATTACAGAAAGGGGCTGTCTCAAAAGGGCAGCCTCTTTTTTGATCTGTTAAAGAAATCTTTATCCATCTTAATTAAGCCGAATATTTAGGGAGTACAAATGTGACTGAATCTCTAAGGATTGTTTCTTCTCCTTCTTTCGCTGCAGGGGTTTTTGCAAAAATATTGCTATATTGGCGGTTAAATATTTACAAACAAAAACATTGTCTGTTATGAAGAAAATATCGCTTTTTGCTCTAGTTATCATAATTTTGGGAGGACTGACCGGTTTGCCTGCACAGGAGCCTAAAATACCTGTTGACCACACCGTTTATGCCGACTGGAAAAATGTAGGCAGTCAGCAGTTAAGCAACGACGGGGGATGGGTTTCATTTGAGATAAATCCACAGTACCGGGGTGACGGCTGGCTCTATCTAAAAAGGGTGGGTTCAAACGCAATTGATTCAGTAGCAAGAGGCACAAATGCCTCCTTCTCTCCCAATTCCAATTTCCTTGTTTTCAGGGTTGTACCACAGGCGAATGTAGTCCGCCAGGCAAGGGTTGAAAATGAAAGCCGGCCGGAAGACAGTCTTTTTATATGGACATTTTCCGATATGTCGATTGAAAAAATCCATGGAGTTAAGTCTTTCAGCACAGCTTCAGAGGAATCCGACTGGATAGTTTATCATATGGAAAAGGCAGAGAACGGCAATGACGATGAGCCGGAACCGGACGGAACCGAACTTGTTATTTACAATCCCATAACAGGTTCAGATTTCAGTTTCCCAAATGTTGAAAGCTTCACTTTCTCAGATAACGGGAAGCTTGTGGCTATGATACAGACGGTAAAAGAATCCGGGGTAAATTCAACCGTAAAAGTTTTTAATACAGCCAATCAATCTTCCCGTTCAGTTTTTGAGGGCGAAGGGGAGGCTGCAAGGCTTACTGTTGACAATGATGGTGACCAGGTTGCATTCCTTTTTACATTCGATGAAGAAGACCCGAAAATATATGACCTTTATCACTGGGAATCGGGTAAAGAGACAGCCATTAGAATTGTCGAAGCCACTTCTCCGGGAATGCCCGAAGGCTGGAGTGCCAGTCCCAATGCATCACCTGGTTTCTCCGGAAGCGGATCAAGACTCTATTTCGGATCAGCACCCAAACCTGAACCGGAGCCTGAGGACACTTTGCTTAACGATGAGAAATACAGGCTCGATCTGTGGCATTACCAGGACCCCCTCATACAGCCCCAACAGCTTGTTCAAAGGCAGAGGGAGCTCAGGCGCACCTACATGGCTCTATACCATATTGACAGGGGAGAAATGGTGCAGCTTGCACGTGAGGATATGCCCGATGTGAGCATCATAAAAGATGGTGACGCTGACATAGCGCTTGGTTCAAGCCACCTTCCGTACCGTTTACTTACAACCTGGTCGGCCAGCAATTACCGCGACTATTATCTGGTTGATGTTAATACCGGTGAAAGGGAAATGATACTTGAAAGAGACCTGTTTCATACCAGCTTGTCGCCTGACGGAACTTACCTGTTAAATTACAGCTATCTTGACAGTTGCTGGTATGCAATTTCTGTTGACGACCGCATAAAAGTCAACCTGACGGGTGA
>SLCF01000018.1 GCA_007125955.1 Bacteroidales bacterium
AAGGGTATCGATATCGATCGCTCCCGGAATATGACCTCCCAGGTAAGCATCCCTGTTACGGTAGTGGGTATGGCAAATCACAAACCTGTCATTGTCAAAATATTCCGGTTTTTCTCCTTTTACAATCTTTTCAACCCATGAAGGAGGGACAAGGTGTTTGTAATTATGCAGTTTTTCAAGGGGAAGCTTTTCATTTTCGGCCCACTCGTCTGTAAAGTGGTTGTAAACTTTCACATCGTTATACCCGGCTTTATTGAATAACCGCATTAATTCCTGATTTTCGGCTTTATCATATCCGTATATTACAAGACTGTGATGCGGGTATATTCCTTTGAACCTTAAAATCTCTATCCAGTCCATATAGCTGCTCCAGCGGAAAGGCAGGCATCTGGCGCCGGGAATATGGCCTCCTCTTATTTCCCCCCTCAACTTCCATCCGTTGTAAGCATCTGCAGGCCTGGAATCGATTATTACTGTATTTTCATCATTCAATAATTCTGCTAATCCGGAAGTTCCTGTTTCTCTCATAATTTATTATTCATTTAACCGTTGGCCGTTAACTACTTATTTTTGCGGCTGCCTGGTTTCAATCCGGGTATAAACCGCTATTGAGACAAATTACTTTTGATCCTCAACAGCATTTCAATAAGAGCCCTCTCCTCCTCTTCAGAAAATCCTTTGAATGCGGTGGAAAGTGCATCAACGGCGCAATCAACCGTACTGTCGTAAAATTTGATTCCTTCCGGGGTTAGCTTTACCTTGTTATACCTCCTGTCTTCATTGGATATCTCGCGTTTTATCAAGTTTTCAGATTCCAGAATGTCAAGCACTCTTTTTACTTTCACCTTGTTAATCCATAAAAAATTAACAATATCCTGCTGTGAGCTTGACGGGTTATTTCGCAGGTAAGATATAACAGTCCATACAACCGGTGATATATTTCTCCCCTCTTTTCTAAGACATTCCTGCATTACTATCCCCAACCCTTTCGATATTTGCCTTGACAACATGCCAAGCGACCTTTTAAACTGGTATTTTCTTTCCATAAACAAATATCCTTAAACTTTGAAAAAAAACATAATAACAAATCATAAATTACAAAAAAGTGTTATCATAAATTCCACCCCTTCTGTCGCTGAACTGCTTCTTTACCTGTAAAAAGCCGTTTCACATAATCATTAATAAGCCTTCTTATAAATCTATAAACTGAACTTTCAATTATACTTTTAACACGAAATGTTAAAAATATTCCTGTAAAAATAGAATTAATATATTAGTTTCATATAAAACTAATATATTTGTAAAAAACATATCCATGGACAGACGAAATTTTTTAAAGTATTCCGGTCTGGCAAGTGGTACACTTGCCCTGGCGGGTATATCCTCAGCCGGTTTTGTTGCAGGACGCAATAAGGATGGAAATACCGGTTTCGGCAGAACACCTTATGGCAAAGACCAGTTCTTTAACCGCAAACCTTTTCTTGTTGAACAGCCCACTTACATGAAAGTGGGCACTCCGGAACGCATCGGATATCTGGATCACCTTTTCAGGAGGAATGCGGAATTGCGTTACCATATTTTTTCATACGGCAGAGAGGGGTTTCAGAAAGTAAGGGATGAAGGCCCGGAAAAACTTCCCGAACCACTTAAAAGCTACTACATAGACAACCCTTCCGCCTTTGAGGAGTTCTTCAGGGCAATGGACAGGGCAAATGAACAAAAAGCTAACTGGGAAAAGTACAAAGACCGTTATATGCTTGCTGAAGCATGGTCAGCTGCCCATGCAAGTCCATTAGGCGCTCCCGGCGCATTCCCCCGGGAACCCAGGGGTAATCCCGAAGAATCGGATTTCAGCGGTGTAAATGAAGATTCTCTAAAACTCAAATCACCGCAACACGGGTCACGGTTGATAAAAAAAATCTCACACCTGTTTGGCGCCACACTAACTGGTATTACAAAAATCAAAAAGGAATGGGTTTACCAGGGAGCCTTAAGAGGAAGAGGAAGGGGAGATTTTGAAGTGCCCGGACACTGGAAATACGCAATTGTTATTGCCATTCCTCACGAATGGGAATCTTTCTACGCAAACCCCACCTACGGAACTTCCCATGATGCATACTCAATGCTGCGATTTATTTCCGGAAAGCTGGAAACATTTATAAAGAAGATAGGCTATTCTGCAAGATCACATATCCCGCCTACAAGCTATGACCTGATTCTGCCTCCACTTGGTATTGATGCCGGACTTGGAGAACAGGGAAGACACGGAATACTCATTACACCGGAATTGGGCGCAAATACACGTCTGGCTGCAGTTTCAACAGACATGCCATTGGAGCCGGACAAACCGGTGGACCTCGGCATCAGGAAATTCTGTAACAAATGCAAAATTTGTGCAGAAGAGTGTCCTGGCAAGGCAATAAGCTTTGCCGGCTCACCTTACAAAACCGTAAGAGGTTACAAACGGTGGAGCATTGACCAGGACAAATGCTATACTGTCTGGAACTCCGTTGCTACAAGCCAGCCCCGGGGCTGCAGGATCTGCCTTGCGGTATGTCCCTATTCACGTAAAAACAACTGGATACATACTATAGCGCGTGAAGCAGATCCCCGTGACCCCACAGGACTGGTATCCTCGGCAATGCTGTCAATGCAGAAAAACTTTTTCAGCTATCCGGGAGGAAAGGAATACCTGCCTCCTCCGGAAGGCAATAACAAAACATATGGCAAACCGCCCGACTGGCTTAGAACTGAAGAATGGTTTGATATCTAAAATACTGTAATATGTTTCCATACTCAACAATGCTACAGCCCATATTCTGGATGGTAATTGGCTTACTTACAGGGGTATTTGTAATAGGACTAAGGTACTGGTTAAAAGATCTCAATATTTCCATGAACTGGTGGAAATGGGTTCTCCTTTCATTCTGGATCGTTTTACTGGCAGTAACTCTTTGCGGAAGTTTTACCCTGATGGGGGAAAACGAGTGGACAGCAGGTTATCGCTTTCTGCTGTTTTTCGGTACCGTAATAACCATTAGCGGTGCCGGCCTTTGGATGATTCTCAGGAGGGTAAATCCCTGATTATGGCAAATGTTAAGCCTGGTTAATATCTCACATCAGGATTCAGGAAACTGGAAACCGGTCAGCCGTTTATATCATCCAGTATATCCTGGATATCATCCTGGCATTGACCGCAAACGGTTCCCGCTTCAGTTTCCTCCCCCACTTCATCAACCGTCTTTAACCCTTTTTCCTTTATTGCTTTTACAATAGTGCTTTTGTATACTTCATTACAGTCACATATTATCTCGTCATTATCCATATAAATTATCTTTAATTCGTTTAAATAATAATTATTTCCTGTCTGTTACCGGTTTACGATTTATAAAAATAAATAAAATATTTCTCATCACTTTCCTTCACTACCCAGTGTTCAACATTAAGGCTTGAAGCTTTGTCTATCAATGGTGCAGGCAGAAAGGGGGCTTCCAGCTTATAAATTGATTTATTTTTCATGGCTTTGAGGTCAGCAATAACCTGGTTAACCGGATGTTCTCCGCGATCAAGCAGTTCTTTGGCATTAAGCTCCCCCGATACCAGTCGGGGATCAAACCATTCCGGCTTTTTGGTATTGAAGCCAAAATCCTCTCCCTGTGTGAAAGGATCCTGACCGGCCTCCTTACGAAGTCGGTTTACAAGCTCCTCCACCTTCAACCCTCCAATAGCCGCTGCCTGCTGCAAAGTTGCCGTCCGTGCCACAGTTTTTCTTAAAATGGGGTTTTTGAGTGCCCTGAAAGCGGGTACATAATTTACTATCACTTCCTCAAGACCGGGATAATCTTCAATAACCTGTAAAACCTTGCTTTTTGGCGTTATCATCTTTTCTTTATCCATAATTGAATTTTCAGGAGTATGACAAAATTCTCTGTTCCCCTTCCAGTTTGCGGTAACGGGAAACATCATGCGAAACCTCAAGAGTGCCGAGGTATTCTCCTTTTTCATCACGCAGGGCAAAATATTCTATATGGATGAATTTATCACCCATCTGTATCCAGAAAGGGGCGCTGCTTTCCCTGCCGCTTTTAAAATCATCAATTATCTTGTCAACTATGTGTGAACTGGCAGGTGGATGGCAATGGCGGACATCCCTGTTCAGTATTGCACGGTTGCGCTGAAAGATCCTGTCAGCACTTTGTGAAAAATATTTCACCTTGTCATTTTTGTCTACAAAAGTTAAATCCACCGGAAGCGAATTGAGCAGCGCCA
>SLCF01000098.1 GCA_007125955.1 Bacteroidales bacterium
ACTGCAAATACAATAGCCGACCTGTTTATTGAAGGGGTGAAGGACATTATGCCCGCAGCTGTAATTGTTGGGCTCGCCGGGGGGATTATTGTGGTACTTGAAGACGGGGGGATTATAGACACCATTCTCTACACATTCTCAAAAGCTATGTGAGCATTCGGAAACGTTGCTTCCGTCGGGGTGATGTATGTGATCCAGACAGTAATAAACATAATCATACCTTCAGGTTCAGCCAAGGCGGCTATTACTATGCCCATTATGGCGCCCTTCTCCGACCTGATAGGTATATCGAGACAGGCTACTGTAATGGCATTCCAGTTTGGCGACGGTTTCACAAATATGATTACTCCCACATCCGGAGTATTGATTGGTGTTCTCGGTATAGCCAGGATACCATATCACAAATGGCTGAAATGGATATCACCGCTGATACTGATCCTTATAATACTTGGATTTCTCATGCTTATCCCTACCGTAACCATGACACTCAGCGGGTTCTGACCTCCGGGCTCCCTTTGCCGGTTCAGTAAACCGATCTAATAAAAATACCATACCATGAAGCTACGAAAGTTAAACAGGGCGGTTCACAGAGATTTAGGCTACTTTTTTTTCGGAATGACCATAATATATGCAATATCGGGGGTTGCCCTCAACCACAGGCACGAATGGAACCCAAATTATATAATACAACAGGAGGAGTTCACTACAAATGTTCCGGAAGACCCGTCGGAGATAAATGAAAATTATGTAATGGCGCTTCTGGAAGTTTTTGAGGAAGAAGAAAACTACAAAACACATCTGGTTGCCGGTGAAAATCTCAGGATCTTCATTGAAGGAGGCTCTTTGGAGGTAAACATCTCCTCAGGAGAGGCAAACATGGAAACAATAAGGAAAAGGCCCTTTTTCAACCAGATAAATTTCCTTCATTACAACACCCCGAGAAAATTGTGGACCTGGTTTGCAGATGCATATGCTGCCGGCTTGTTTTTACTGGCGGTAACCGGACTCTTTATTCTCAGGGGAAGGAACGGGATAACCGGAAGGGGTGCATGGCTTACGGGTGCAGGTATAATTATACCCTTTATTTTCTTTTTCTTTTATTTTTGAAAGTTAAAAACGGTGTGCCATTGTGTTTCGGCAAACCGGTCAGAAAAGATAATTGAGGCCTATATAAAGTCCGCCATTGCCATCCCTTTTATCCAGAGGCATTCCATAATCGGCTCCGAAAACAAAGTTTTTATTCATAGCAACCCTCAACCCTGCTCCAAGGGCAGTATGCATCTCTTCCAGGCCGTCACTGTACTCATCAAAAAAAGGCGACCCCGGTTCCTGGTCGATCTTCCTTTTCTGAACAACCCTGCCAGTATCCACAAAACCGTTCAATCCGAAATATAAGCTCTGGTTAAAAAAATTCATCCTGTGAAATTTCCACCTAAGTTCAAGATTACCAAACACTACACCTTCACCCACAACCCTGTTTCTCGAAACGCCCCTCAGGGTTCTGGCACCCCCCAGACCGTCGGTATTGGATGACTGCGAAAATGAGTAGATCATATACGGCAGCATGAAAAAGGGGACATCGCCGTTTACAGTACCGTGGTAATTCAGCCTGTACGCCAGTGAAAGATCGTTTTCAACCAGAGTAAAATATTGCCTGTAAGTCAGGGATATCCTGGAATATGAAAACTCACTGCCTAAAAAAGAAGGAACGGCAAGCAGAACCGCCTCAGACCATATCCCGGACATAGGGTTTGGTTCATTGTCGCGTGAATCATAAACAATTCCGAGTTTAAGATAATTAGTCCACCCTGCCTCAAGTTCTTCCTGCGAAATAATTCCCCAGTCGGCATACCTCTCCATCAGTCCGGGTACATCAGGAAGCATCTCATCTTCATCCCTCCCTTCGTTGAGGGCATCAACATCGACAGGGGCAATCGAGGTATTCATCAATCCTGCACCTGCCACCCATCTTAAGTGGCTTCCGGCCAGACTACCCTGCAGGTCAAGCGAAAATCTGAATACGGATCTTTCATGACTGTAGTACATCCGGCTGATATACTGATGGTGGCTCTCATTTTCAAGGTCGCGATTGTACAAAGAATTGTACCCGTTGAAACCGTAAAAATCGAGAGCTTTTTCAGTGTAATAACCAAGGTCAGCTGTAATGCGCAAACCGGGGACCAGATATTCGGTATCATAGAACAACCTGTTTACTCCGGTGCCTCTCGTATATCTGGAAACTTCCGCATATAAGGAATGCATATAACCGGGATAGGTTGAACCGTCACCGAAATTGAAAAAATTAACAACACCTCCGTACTGAAATCCAAGATCGGAATTATATGACAAAGCAGGAAGCACACCGAAAGTCCATCCTTTTTTGGGCTGATCCTGATTCCCGTTTGCACTTTCTTTGGTCGGAGCCGGAAAAACTTCAGATTGCCATGAAAAAGAGAAGAAAAGAAGGATAGTTAAACAAATTTTGCACATGGTGTCATTTTTAAAAGTTCGTGTTGGCAATTAGTAAATGCTGAGATATGAGTAACCGGTTTTTGTAATTTACAATATTGCAATTATTTTTGAATAAGACAATTGTTCGGTGCAAAATGTATCGATAAACCTGTCCGGACATAAAACCAAATTTTTGCGCCATGAAAAAAATACTTAAAATAGCTGCAGTAGCACTCCTTATCCTTATTGCTGCAGGTTTCTTTTACACCAGGCATATTTCCAGGAAAGCTCTCCCTGATTACAATGCAGATATTGAATTGGTGGGAATGAGTGAAAAGGTAACTGTTTTTCGCAACAACCAGGCAGTTCCTTCCATCTATGCTGAAAACGAAGAAGATCTTTACCGTGCCGTGGGCTATCTGATGGCACAGGACAGGCTGTGGCAGATGGATCTGCTTAGAAGAGCCACTACCGGCAGGTTGTCCGAAATATTTGGTGAAGATCTTGTCAATACAGATCTCCTTATGCGCTCACTCCGTATTCCTGAAAAGTCGGCTGAAGTTCTTAATCAGACCGGGAGCAACGTAATAACTGCACTTGAGGCATTTGCATGCGGTGTAAACCAGTATATCGATAAAAACCGGAATAATCTGCCACCGGAATTTTCAATACTGGGGTACACCCCTGAACACTGGAAACCCGAACATTCTGTAAATCTCACCGGGTATATGGCCTGGGACCTCAACATGGGCTGGTCAACAGAAGTGATACTGCACAAACTGAAGCAGAAAGTCAATGAGGAAATGTTCAGGGAGCTGGTACCTGACCTTGACCTGCAAGACAGCTATGTGTACCCTGACTCCGGCATGGATGCCGGCGAGCTGATGTCAGTTATTAACCATTCGGCAAAACTTGCAGAGCTGGGGTTACAGGTGTTCAGTGGCAGCAATAACTGGGCTGTTTCAGGCAACAGAAGCATCACAGGAAAGCCTCTGCTGGCTAATGATATGCATCTGGGACTATTTTCACCTGGCATATGGTACCAGATGCATCAGGTCGTGGATGGGAAGCTAAACGTGACGGGCGTGGTACTGCCCGGGCAGCCTTTTGTTATAGCAGGCCATAATGAAAATATTGCCTGGGGAATGACAAATGTAATGCTGGATGACGTTGACTTCTACCTGGAAACGGTAAATCCTGAAAATCCTTACGAATACATGTACATGGGAGAGTGGAGGGAAATGGAGGTGCGAAGGGAGGTTTTCGTAACCGGAAAAAATGATTCAACCGTAAAGGAGTTGCGATTCACCCATCGCGGCCCTGTAATATCCAAACTAAAGTCAGCCGGAGAAGAGGTAATTTCCATGAAATGGACAGGCAACCTTTACAGTAATGAAGTAAGAAGCGTTTATCTTCTTAACAGGGCGGAAAACTGGGAACAGTTCCGGGATGCACTCACAACTTTCAATTCGGTTAGCCAGAACGTTATTTATGCAGATACAGAGGGCAATATAGGACTCCAGACAGCAGCCGGCATCCCCGTAAGGGAAGGAAGCGGGATACTGATCGTTCCGGGAGAGGATGACACATATGAGTGGAAGGGACTTGTACCTTTTGAAGAGCTTCCGTATTCCTACAATCCACCGGAAGGGTTTCTCCTGTCGGCAAACAACAGGATGGTGCCGGATGATTATCCCTATTATATAAGCCACTGGTATGACCTGCCTTACCGGTACGACAGGATACACGAAATGCTCACTGAAAAGGAGGTGTTTTCCATAGCAGATTACAGGGATATGCTGGGCGATAAAAAATC
>SLCF01000116.1 GCA_007125955.1 Bacteroidales bacterium
AAGGAGAAGGAGAAGCAAGCAGTATAAGGGGAGACAAGCAGCGAGACCTGGATGAGATCATGTCTGAGGCTGAAAGGGAGTCGGAAACAATAAGGGGGCGTGCTGATGCAATGGCGACAGAGATCTATGCAACTGCATATAACAGGAACAGTGCTTCAAGGGAGCTTTATAACTTTCTGAGGGCAATGGAGGCGTTGGAAAAATCTTTCGATGACAGGACCAGTGTTATACTGAGTACAGATAGTGAACTTTACAGGTATCTGAAAAATGCCGACCCGAGCCGATAAGATTCTAATGACAGGAAAAACATACTTTTTTTCAATTATACTCCTGTTTGCCGGAGTTGCCGGAATACCCCGGCAACTTACCGGCGACCCCCCCCTTGAAATACAATACGAGCAGTTGATATCCCAAGCCCTTAAACTACAAGTAACGGCTGATTCGCTGCTTAGGGAGGCATCACGTCTCAGAAGGGATTTGCCCGGAATAACTGACCCTTTTAAAAGAAGATCGGCTGAAGAAAAAATTCTTGAGCTGGAGAGCCGGGGATTCAGGATTCAGTCTGATACCGACGAGAAATATAAAAGAGCCCGGGAAATCGAGCTAAAGCTTATTGCTTCCAGGCAAAAGGAACGCTTGCTTGTAATACCTGCTGATGATTGTCCCGAAGTTTCTTTCATGGAAATTGCCGATATAAATGCAGCATGTTTCCTTCCAAAAGAAGAACACGATAAGCTTAAACAACTTGAGAAAGATTTCAAAAAAGCAAACAGGTTGATGGGTGAATCCGCTGAACTTGAGTCCCGGCTGGGAAAGAACAGGGAGATCCTTGAAGGTAACCCCCGGAGAAGGGTTAGGAGAAGAACTGAAAGGGAAAATGAAGAGCTTGAAAAGAGATACCTTTCCAAAATGGAAGAGGCTTTGCTTACGTTTGAAATAATCTCTTTCATACGTTATAAAGCGAATAATCTTGCCCTGGAGCATTTACGCGCCACTGTTACCGATCCTGCGGCTATCACCAGGGGACTTGCATTAGAGGAAAAAGCTTCACGTCAGTTCCTGCAAGCCTCTGAAAGACGGCGGAAAAGCGGCAGTCTTGAAAATCGCGCATATCTGGAGGAGTATATACTGGTTGCACACAATTTTGAGCAACAGGCTTTCAGTTACCATGAAAGGGCATGGTACGCCTATGCAGTTTCACATGAAAGCCCTGGAACAGGTGACCAGGATCAACAGGAACTGGAATCCGGGTTTGATATACTTCCCGAAAGCCCCTATTCAATTGACTATCCCATTCCTTTTGATATTTCTCTTCCTGACGGACCGGTTTACAGGATACAACTGGGCATATACCTTGCGCCTATGGGAGAGCAGCTGTTTGGCGGTATGACGCCCCTTTCGGGGGAGTATCTGCCCGGCAGGAGATCTTATAAATATTATGCCGGCCTTTTTCGCAGCATACAGGAAGCGGAAATTGCCCTTTCAAAAGTCAGAAGCAAAGGTTTCAGGGATGCATTTATAGTTGCATGGCATGACGGTAGTCCCCTGCCGGTAAATCGTGCTGCAAGCCTTGAACGGAGCATGCCAGAAACGGCAAGGAGAGAAAAGGAGGTGCCTGTGCAACCTCAGCCGGTGAAGGAGGAAGAGAAAACAGAAAAGGAATACCCTGCATCCCATGATATTGTATTCAAGGTGCAGGTGGGTGTGTTCAGTGATTTACTGAGCACCGAATCTCACCGAACTTTCAGTAGGGCGGCCGGAAGCAGGGATCTGGAGTATCGGAAAAATAAACAGGGGCATTATGTGTATTCTATAGGAAATTTTAATAATTTTGAAGAAGCTTTGCTAATGCAAAGACAACTGAATGCGCAGGGTATGACCGATGCTTTCGTGGTGGCTTACAGGGGCGACGAAAGAATATCTGTAGAAAAGGCGAGGAAAGAGATACAACAATAGTTGATACTGTTTGTTATAAAGAATTACCGATATGGCAGACAACGAAAAATTACGGGAAAGTGGAGAATTCAGTGAAGAGTTAACAGGCAGGGAAAGTGAGCGCTATCTTCTTCTTTACAACGATGATTATCACACATTTGATTACGTAATAGAATGCTTGGTTGACATTTGCAATCTGGATACGATACAGGCTGAGCAGTGTACATTTATAGTACACTTCAAGGGGAAATGTGATGTCAAGAAAGGGTCAGCCGGCTATCTGAGGCCCTTCAGGGAGGCACTCGCAAGGAAGGGGTTGAAGGTTACCATTGAATAATATTAAATGTTTTCACCATGTCTCTTTTTTCTATAGTACTGATTATTCTTCTTGGCATAGTACTCCTTATTGTGGAGTTTCTCATACTTCCCGGCATTACCGTTGCCGGCATAGGAGGCGTTATAATAATTGGTGTTGGTGTTTATCTCACCTACGATATTCATGGAACTGTTGCCGGCAACTATATGTTGCTGGGTTCATTCTTTATGATGATACTTACACTGGCATATGCATTGAGGGAGCGAACATGGAAAAGGACTATGCTTAGTTCCAAAATGGAAGGGAAGGCATATGTTTACGATAAGACCAGGGTCAAAAAAGGTGATACAGGAAAGACCGTGACCCGTCTTGGCCCTTTTGGCAAGGCAATGGTAAACGACCAGTACCTTGATGCCAGGTCGGTTGAAGGCATTATCGGGGCGAATGAACCGATTGAAGTTGTAAAGATTGAAAGTAACAAAATAATTGTTAAACCATTAAATAAGTAGTCTATGGAAGATATTGGTATTTATGTATTCATTATTATAGCGGCAATTATCGGCCTCTGGATCATACTTTGGTTCATTCCGATTGCGCTTTGGTTTTCTGCACTGCTTTCGGGTGTGCGAATTTCACTCATCCAGCTTATTTTTATGCGCTGGAGGAAAGTTCCCCCGTCAGTAATTGTGAAAGCAATGATCAACTCGACAAAGGCAGGGCTTTCCCTTTCACGCGATCAGCTTGAAGCACACTTTCTTGCCGGAGGTAATGTTATAAATGTTGTAAATGCGTTGATTTCGGCTGATAAAGCGAACATCGACCTGGATTTCAAATCTGCAACGGCAATTGACCTGGCCGGACGTGATGTCTTTCAAGCTGTCCAGATGTCAGTTAATCCGAAGGTAATAGATACACCGCCTGTCGCAGCAGTTGCAAAAGACGGTATACAGCTTATTGCGAAGGCAAGGGTGACTGTACGCGCCAATATTAAGCAGCTTGTTGGAGGTGCCGGTGAAGAGACCGTGCTTGCCAGGGTAGGTGAAGGAGTTGTTTCTTCGATAGGATCAGCTAAGTCGCATAAAGAGGTGCTGGAAAATCCCGATTCCATTTCAAAAGTAGTTCTCGGAAAGGGTCTGGATGCCGGAACCGCATTTGAGATCCTCTCGATTGACATTGCCGATATTGATATTGGTAAGAACATTGGAGCGGTTCTGCAGATGGATCAGGCAAATGCCGACAAGAATATTGCACAGGCAAAGGCTGAGGAGAGAAGAGCAATGGCAGTTGCGCTTGAGCAGGAGAACAAGGCACTTGCACAGGAGATGAGGGCTAAGGTGATAGAAGCAGAAGCCCAGGTACCCAAGGCAATGGCAGATGCTTTCCAAAAAGGCAATATGGGTATTATGGATTATATGAGGATAAAGAATGTGGAATCGGATACATCAATGCGCCGTTCCATTTCAAAAGACGATAAAGACGAGACAAAAGAATAGATTTTTAAAAAGGGGCTGTCTTAAAAGGGCAGCCCTTTTCTCCTTCCTGGTTTCAACTATAATCCCTGATTAAGGCGGAAGTTTCTGCTTTAACCTGAACACCCATTTAGTTTTTTTACAACAATAGTTTGAAGTATTGAATCAATTTTTCTACCTTTGTGAATTCTTAAACGGCAGGTAAGATTGCCTGCAAAGAGGTAACATCGGTGAACTCCGGGAAAGGCAACTTTTTTCCTTCCCGGTTTTTTATCCGGAGAGGTGGGTGAGTGGCTGAAACCAGCAGTTTGCTAAACTGCCGTACCCAATAACGGGTACCGGGGGTTCGAATCCCCCTCTCTCCGCAAGGAACGGTTTCTGATACCGGCCGGGAAGAAGACGAATAACCAACGGGGTGTAGCGTAGCCCGGTCAGCGCGCCTGCTTTGGGAGCAGGAGGTCGCAGGTTCAAATCCTGCCACCCCGACATGAAAATCAAGCACTTG
>SLCF01000077.1 GCA_007125955.1 Bacteroidales bacterium
GTTAACATGGCAAACTTCATAGTCAAGATGTACTACACCGAAGGGATATCTTTTGACAAACAATATCTTTTTTGTCAAAAAAAACATATTATTGTTTTAGTTGTTTTAAAATCATAATGACAAAAAAACTAAAACCAATAACTCCCAGCAATGAAGCAATAAATTTCCAAAGTATAAAATCACCTCCAATACCTTTCGTAATAAAAATGTATCCAGAAAGCAAAAGAAAAAGGAGATTTAGAAATAATGCTATAATTATCTTATTGTCCATAATATATTTTTTAACATGCTGCCGCTGCTCCGGTTAGCCCTCCCGAAATACCACCTACAATAAGACCTACTTTAGTGCCGATCAGAGGAACCACAGATCCTGCAGCTGCACCGGATAATGCACCTAAGCCAACGCCTCCAAGTGTTCCTGCTGCACATCTGCCCCAAGAATTCCACCAACCTTCATCATCTTCATCATCTTCATCATCTTCAGTTTTGAGATTTTTTGAATTGGACGATATTAAGTCTAGGTTATTACTAATGAATTCAACAGAAGTTTTGTTTAATATAATGTAATGCAGTAAAAAATCTTTATCTTCCGTTTTTATATTGCTTGCATAAACTTCTTCAAATTTTGCCTGCAAATAATCTGTGAAGTCAGAGCTATTATCACTATTGATAATGGCTACTTCTATTTCTTCAATAACTTTATTAATACAATCACTCTTTAAATAGCGTTTAAGGCTTAAGTTATTGTAAGAATTTTCATATCCAATCAAAAATGCATCATAAACTTCATTTCCTTCTGAGAAATTTTGATGTGCACTATTTATTACAAAATCTCTTGAATTAAATGTAGCATTATGTTCTCGCAAGTTTTGACCTATACTTTTCAAGTTACTTTTTACTAATGAAGCCAATTCTGAATAATAATCTTTGTCCAAACTGTCAAAATCAACTTTCTCTTTTTGACAACCCGGAAAAGCATTAATTAGTAAAAACACCATTAATGCAATAATAGATTTTTTCTTTAATTTCTTCATTTTTGAAAAATTTAGTTATGCCTACTTCTGATTTAAAGTCTCTTCGGCAAATTTCGACTATTTCTTAAAATGAATATACAAGGTAAAATACATTAAGTAAATGAATTAACTAAAATATTTAATTCAAATTACAAAAAAATTACAATATGATAGCTCATAATCTCTGCATTTTTGATTTCTGTGAACAACATAAATTTGCAGGGTTTGAAAAGACGGATTTACAATAAGGCGAAGTAAGACAAAGCACATCGGTTTTGGAAGTTTCTTGACCCTATATTAATGTTTGAAATACTCATAGTAGCTATTTGACTTGCAAGGAGGAAAGGGTGCTTTGTACACCAGCAAAATACGCCCTTAGGCAATAAATAAGTTAACAAGCGAAAGTTGATGCTGCTGCTTGCCGTACACGTAAACTTTACGATAAATCTCGTTAGATGATCTTCTTTATGCAGGTGAAATTATACCCGGGGTTTATTCTACTCAAGTTTCAGACTTCAGCTATTTGACTCTTTTAACAGTTAGTTTTGAAGGGGGTTCTTCTTCAAATCCTGTTTCATTGTCGTAGAAAGCATCGAATATTTTTCCCGATTCTGTAACGATAAGGCTTCTATTAACAGGTCCTCCGGGCCAGGACCTGACTTCAAGCGAATAGATCTGCTTTCCTTCAGGGGAAATAACCCTCACCGTTTTTTTGCCGGGAAATTGAGCTCCCGGATGTTCCACTTCGTCAACCGTTACATAAATATTTCCGGCCGTGTCTGTTGCAAGCAATTCTGCCTGGCAATTCTGGTGACCGGAGTCAAATATGCCGAGGAAGCTATTATCCTCCCTTTTAACGGCAAAATAGCTTCCGAGGTTCAGATAATCGTGATTACCGTAAGCAGACACCTGGTAAAGCCCTTCTCCGGGCAAGGATTTTTTTCCCCTGAGGTATAACTCATGATTTTCTCCGCCGGCATATATAGCTTTGCCTTCGCCGTTTCTGTCTGCGACATATAATCCTTGTGAAGAGAAAAGGTAAACAAATTCGGCGTCCACGGCTATATCTTGCATAACAACGGGTATGCCTTCTTTTTCTTCCGGGTAACTTATTTTTCCTGCCGGTGTGCCCGCCATGTCATACATCAGCACCCTGAAGTTAATTGCGTCAATTATATACAACAGACTGTCATATGCGGAAAAGGAGGGCATCGTATTTATGCCGTAAATCCTTCCTTCTTTACTCAACTGCTTATATGCAACCCCCTGCCCGAATTGGTGATCTTCCTCTCCAAGCATTAGCTCCAGTATTACTTTTTCATTGCCGGTTGTTGCAAGCGGATCCTCCTCATCAACCGTTTCCGTTATCCCGGGAAGATTCCCTTCCAATAGACTTTCGAATGGAATGGGCACAGGTATGAAAGAGGCTTTCAGGAATACTATAAGCTGAGGTTCGTCAAAAGCTCTTCCAAAATGCATTCCCTGGGCTGTAAGAGAAGGATTGAGGGATTCGATATCTACCCGGCGGGCTTCGGGAGTGTAAAAAAGGAGGTATTCCGTTTCTACCCTCCCCATGCCAACCTCTGATGGCGCTTTTTCAGCTATCACCCAGCTGTTGTTGCCGGTTTTCTCCAGTATTGTAAAAAGGTGGTTTTCATCCTCAATAAGTGTAAAACCTTCCTCATTGTTTGTATCATATAATATTGAATGCCCGTTATCTGAAATATACACATCGGTTACAGTATCGTGAATAATCTGTCTGCCACCTGGAGTTACTGAAGCTTCGACAGTTGATTGATCAGAAGGTGCACTATGTTCCGGATCAGAAACCTGACTGGCACCGGCTTCCTCCCCGGAAGACTCACCCTTGTTTCCGGTGCAGGAGATCAGCGAAAAGACAAAAATAAAAATCAATAAAGTTGCTTTCATAAGTTGATAAGAGAATACAGGTTGCATAATTTATTGTAATTACATTTAAAGATAAGAAACTTTTAAAAGATACTGTTATACATACTTCCCAAAATTAATGGTTCAAAGAACAACCGGGTATTTTGCCTGACGGAAGAGTATAATTTGTGGGTGGTCTTTTATCCTTCGTTTTACCTGTCTTAACTGGCAGTGAATCAAATATCTTTTAAATAAATGTTATTTACTTTTGTTTCCGGCAAATGTTGTTGCAAATTTGTATAGGTATTGTAAACGTGTTTAATGTGTACCCAAAATGGATATGTTATGAACAAAAAAATATTTATGAAAGGAGCAAAAAGACTGATTCTTATTCCTGCTCTTATTTTTGCTGGAATAACAGCCTTTTCGCAGGAAGGAATTGTTGATTTTACGGGTAACTGGACTTTTAATGAGAAGAAAAGCGAACCGGGAGAAGGACGTATGGAGATTGAACCTTACAGATTAAAAGTAGTGCATGAGGAGGACAATTTAATTGTTGAAAGAACTGCAGTTGATGCCCGGGGAAGAACTGTTGAGCTTAAAGGTGAGTATGCAGTTGGGGGTGTTACCAATGTCAATACCGGTATGGGAGGACAGGAGATAAGATCGGCCGTAACATGGTCAGATGACGGGGAAAAACTATTATTCCGCACCTCCCGCACCGTTCAGCCCAGGGGAAGGGCAATGCAGACAAGGGAAATGAGGTCTGACGAGGCATGGTCGCTGTCGGATGACGGCAAAATCCTGACGATAGAAATTACAAGGCATACCCAACGTGGCCGGATGAAGAGGAGAATTGTTTACGACAGGGAAGGTGCAGTCAGTTAAGTCCGCTTCCGGACAGTTATTTATTAATTTATCAATTCAATCTGATTGTGTGTTTCTTTTTCAGACAGGCAAAGAGTGCACTGGAGGTGCAAAACCGTTTCAAAGCAGAATTTGAACCGGCACCTTTTGAAGGGGAGGCCGATTACAACGGCTTTCTGTTTCCCAGGGTTCCTGTGATTACTAACTCCGATCCCGGAAAGATCAAACTGTTCGGGTGGGGACTGATCCCTCACTGGGCAAAAGACGATTCAATAAAAAAGTACACGCTTAATGCAAGGATTGAAACAATTAACGAGAAACCTTCATTCAGGGGGTCTGTGAACAGGAGATGCCTTATACCGGCTGACGGTTTTTA
>SLCF01000135.1 GCA_007125955.1 Bacteroidales bacterium
CCTTCACCCATATCGCAGTTAATATCGATCAGTTTAGCCATATTACAATTCTGTTGATTTCTGAAGTGCATAAATAGCAAAAGTCCCAAGCCAGTGGCTGCCCTCGTAGCTGTCGCATCCAGGCACCTGTCCCGGCTTGTTAGGGTATTCAACCCTCACACAATTCAAAGGCAGCAAGGCAAGTCGGGTTGCTTCCTCCAAAGTCAGTTTCATTGCCTCCATAGATGAAATTTTTTCAGGCAGCAAAACGGAAAGTTTTTAAAACTTGTTCAGTTTCTGAACCCGGCAGGTTTTATTGTAACAAATATAGGGATTAAGATTTTTTCTGTGTAAAATTACATTCAGACACATGAAAAAATTTTATGTATAGTTATTTTTACAAGCTTTAAAAACAATTGTATTATGAATGTATTGCTGCTGGGATCAGGCGGAAGGGAACATGCCCTTGCCTGGAAATTGTCACAAAGCAAATTGCTGGAAAAACTTTACATCGCGCCCGGCAATGCCGGAACTGAAGAGGTTGGAGAAAATATTGACCTTTCTCCGAATGATTTTGAAAGCATTGGGAAATTCTGCGTTGAAAAGAATGTTTCGATGCTGGTGGTTGGGCCTGAAGAGCCCCTGGTGAAAGGAATACATAATCATTTTGCAGAAAACCCTGAATTGTCTGACATATCAGTAATCGGTCCGCGAAAAGAAGGCGCCATGCTTGAAGGAAGCAAAAATTTCGCAAACAGGTTCATGGAGAGGCACGGGATACCCACTGCAGGTTCCTTTGCAGTTACAAGGGAAAATATGTCAGAAGGGATTGAGTTCATCAGGTCTCAGTCGCCTCCATATGTGCTGAAGGCTGACGGACTGGCAGCGGGCAAGGGTGTTCTGATACTGGAAGATGCCGGCACAGCGGAAAAGGAGCTTCAGAGTATGCTGGAAGGCAAGTTTGGCAAAGCGGGAGAAACTGTCGTAATAGAAGAGTTCCTGAAGGGAGTGGAATTGTCGGTTTTTGTCCTGACGGACGGTGAGAGTTACCTGTTACTGCCGGAGGCAAAGGACTACAAGAGAATAGGTGAAGGGGATACCGGACTGAACACGGGGGGCATGGGGTCGGTTTCGCCTGTGCCATTTGCAGACAAGCCGTTTATGGAGAAAGTTGAAAAACAGATAATTTACCCTACCATTAAAGGTCTCTTTGAAGAAGGGGTCCCCTACAGCGGTTTCATATTTTTCGGATTAATGAATGTGGCGGGGAACCCTTATGTAGTGGAATACAACGTAAGAATGGGTGATCCCGAAGCTGAAGCGGTTATTCCAAGGATCAAAACCGATTTGATGGAGCTGTTCGTTGCTGCCGGGACAAGTAACCTGAAGAAAAGAAGCATCAGCATTGATGAAAGGGCTCTTGCATCAGTAATGCTTGTTTCAGAAGGCTATCCGGGTAAGTACAGGAAAGGGCTTCCTGTTAGCGGACTGGAAAACGGGGGCGAAAGCATTATTTTTCATGCCGGCACAAAATATGACAACGGGAAGATTGTCACAAACGGCGGAAGGGTTATGGCTGTCAGCTCCTTCGGGAACAATCTGAAAGAGGCTCTCGATAAATGTTACAAAACCGCAGGTAAAATAGATTTTGAGGGGAAATATTTCCGGAGGGACATTGGGCGTGACCTGCTGGATTAAAGCAAAATATCAAATCTGTAACAATCAATGCTGCTCAGATTAGTTAAAAGCACTTCGGCATCAGTTTATATATTGCTTCCAATAGCGGGAGCAGCAATATGGTGGCGGTCATTCATAACTGCTGACACTTACATGTTTGCATTTGACAACGCCCCTACGCTGCTCTATTCATACCTGGAAAATCTTATCCCACAGGGAACACTGTTCTCAAGGATAACGGCATTTGTTCTTCTTCTACTGCAGGGTTTCTATCTTCTCAGATTCAACAGCTCATTTATTTTTCTCAAACAACGCACACTGCTTCCTGCAATTCTTTTTATAATTTCCGTTTCCTGCATTGTCCCCCTTCAAAGAATGCATCCTCTTCTGATAGGAAATTTCTTCCTTCTGTTTGCCCTGCACAGTATTCTGCTTTCCTATAAAGCAGAGCGCCTCAGTTACAAAATTTTCGAATCTTCTTTTCTGCTTGCTCTTGGCAGCATGTTTTATTTTTATCTTGTATTCTTCATCCCAATTATCTGGATCGGACTGCTGATGCTCAGACCGGGAATATGGCGGGAATGGGTTTTCAGTGTTCTTGGCTTTCTGGTACCATGGGGTATTTTTCTTGCAATAGATTATGCAACTACATTGAGTATAACGAATGTTACAGAAAATATACGGCAGGGTTTTTTGCCTGGTAATATCTATTCCCACTGGACAGTGGAAATACTTATTTTCCTCTCCTTTAAATTTTTGCTTTCACTTATTGCAATCCTGTATGTAACCGGTAACATTAAAAGGAAAAAAGTGCTTGTCAGGAAAATCTTTCTTTTCAATTTATGGGTATTTATTATTACTGTAGCAGTATTTATTCTTGTCAGGCAGTCGGGTATGGAACTGCTACTTACAGCGGCAGCACCCGTTTCTTTCCTTTTATCCGAATATCTTTTATCACTGAGATCTGAAAGTTGGGGGAATTTCGTAGTATTTGTGCTTTTCTCCTCCTATGCCGGTCTGCTGATATTTTACTGAGTTTCTTAAAGGTGCCTCTAAAAGCCGTTATGTGGCTTGAAATAAAATGAGGATGCTACAATCGTTTTACAAAAGCAAGAATTGCAACTGCCCTGCCGGGTTCGCCGTCTTTAAATGATATGAAAATGTGATAAACATCTGTTTTTCTTATCTGAACATCAAAAGACTGGTACAGTTTATCAGTTGATTCCGAATAGTTGCTCCCCATCAATCCCCTTCCGTCATAAAGTTCTAATAACCCGTTTCCCTGCGAATCATCAGCATTGCAGATCATCAGACGGTACTGGGTGTTGCTGCTCAGTACAAGAGAATATTTTGCAACCTGAGTTTCCCCATCAGTCCCGGTTGCCTCAAGTTCAACCTGAAAGTCCCTGAGGTATTGGGCATTCCCCAGTTTGGCGGCACACTGCTCCACAAGCTTTTCTGTAGTCTGGGAAAAAGACGGAAAAGAAACAATTAAAATAAAAAATAGAGTCAAAATAATATTTTGCAAAATTTTAAATTTGATAATTGCTTTAAAAATCATGAAGAAAGATTATTTAATAAAAAATATAAAACCCCTTATAAATATTGTCCTTTCAATCATTTAAAAAAGAAACTCGTTGCGCAGGCTCTTAGTGTTGGCTGTGATCCTTGCAAGTGTTTCCCCGGAAATTTCCACCATGCTCTTTTCATTCTGAATGATCATAAGCTTTCCGTCTTTTTCAACCGTTTCCGGCTCACCCATTTCATATGTAATGTTCACATCCTGAAATTCCTTTTTTATCTTTTCCAGCTTATCAGCCATTTCCTTCAGCGGCTCAAATTCATCCTGGTAATACCGCATGGCAAGAAGCAGGTCGTTGATCACAATCTTTTGTTCCCCGATACGCTCCGCCAGATCATTTGATTGATTTGTCTGTGCCGTCTGGGTCAGGAGATACAATCCCTCAAGAAAGAGTCCGGTTACCATTGCAGCACTCAAATGCTCCTTGCTGTTTCGCATTAAATACTCGTTCAGTCTGTTATAACCGTGAACCGACAAGTAAATAAGCGAATCCATATTGCCCTGGGTTTTAGCAACCCTTAGCAATACTTCAAAATCAATCATTTCCTCCATATTCATCTTGCCGGTTAGCCTGGAAATATTTTCAACATAAGTCGGCACTTCGTCAAACCGCTGATATATGCTGAGGTATCCCAGATTTGAACCCATAATTCCCAGATTGAAAGCTATAAGGTTTTCATTTTCTGAAATAAAATCAACGTTTGTTGTCGAAGCAAGATATTGCTCGCTATAAGGCACTCCAATATCTCTGAGAAATGCCGCATCTTCAATTATTGAGGAAAGATCCGAGATAATGCTCTCAACTACATACTGTGACACTTCAACCTCACCGTAATCTGTTAACGAATCAGCATCCCCGGTTACGGTGCCGGTTTCGTCATTCCTTCCGGAACCACAGGAAA
>SLCF01000101.1 GCA_007125955.1 Bacteroidales bacterium
TATGGTGACAGATGCTGCAACTTTCAGCCCTTCAACGATCAACTGGACGGAAACAACTTCCCTGCCCGTTGGAGTAAGCGGCCATAAGGGATTAGCAATACCAATTGAAGGGCAAACAGGTGAAACAGACAGGTATGTACTTGTATCAGGCGGCAGGAACGGTGATGGGAATGCCCTTGACCAGGTGGTTTTTGGAAAAATTAATACAGACGGCACTATTGGTACATGGGAGAGTACAACACCTCTTTCCGTTGGGCTCTCGTTTCATGCTTCAGTTGCGGCAACACCCTTTAACTCAAAAGTAGAGGGCTCAGGTTTTGTCTATGTGCTTGGTGGGACTGGTGACGACGGAGAGCCCGTTACAACAGTTTCGAAGGCAGCCCTCAACAGCGACGGAACTTTGCAAAGCTGGTCTGCCACAACCTCATTGCCTCAACCTCTTCATTCAGCAGGTGCTGTTATATTCAGAAGCACTATATATGTTGCGGGTGGTGCTACAACAGGGAATACGCCTGTATCAGCAGTCTATAAAGCCGGAATAAATGAGGATGGAACCCTGGGTGACTGGGAGGTATTACCATCGCTTCCTGAAGCAGTTGCATACCACGGGTTTGTCTCTTTTGGCGGTTACCTTTACTCTGTCGGAGGTGAAAGAGGAATCGCCGATCCTGATACAGACAGCCAGATTGATGCAACCGATGCGGTATACTATTCACGAATCAACCTAAGGACAGGCGAAATAGATGACTGGACTCTAAATCCCAACTCGCTGCAGAAAAAAAGAAGCAAGCATACCACACTGGTGCTTGGGGGCAATATGTTCGTCTCCTCGGGGTTGTATGACGGCCTCAGCCCGAACGTACCTGGTTCGAGTGAAAATGTTTATGCCGGCATAAAATCTGACGGCACAACAGAAGGTTTTGGCGGTGCAACAGGATCAAACACCCTTTTCAGTGAGAGCGGTAACAATCTCTTTAACCAAACCGGTATAAACTATATAGATGCCGAAGGTGTGGCACATGTTATGATAATTGGCGGTGCAAGATACGGCTCGCCCGACACAAAAATAGATAAGGTTTTGTTCTATTAATGGTTATCATGCTGCCGGCCGGATTAATCCGGCCGGCAATATTTACTAATGCTTTGATTGGCTTCTGCCGGGGCTGTTTTGTAAGGAGTTATTCTAATCAAACCGGTTATAGTAGTACAAACTGCTTACAGTTCATAATTACCAGAAGCCTCGGGCTGGTAAATAATATCGTCAATCTTTATCTTTGTCATTCCGGCCGGGACAATCCATTCCAACTCATCTCCCTTTTTGTACCCAATAAGTGCAGTCGCAATCGGTGAAAAAATAGATATCTTCTTCTCCTTGTAATCAGCCTGATCGGGATAAACCAGCTGGAATTGAATCTGTTTGTTGTTATTCAAAAAACTGATCTTTACAATCGAATTCATTGTTACCACATCCGGAGGGATCTCCTGGGGTTCAACTACTTTTGCCAATTCCAGTTCTTTCAAAAGGCTGTCCGCCTCTTTCTCTGATATTGAGCCTGAAGTTTTTGCATTTTTTATACACTTCTGTATTCTCAGATAGTCGAGCTTGCTGATAATTATTTTTCTCATGGCAGCAGATTTTATAATATATTAAAGGAAGGATTATTCAGGTAGTCAGCTTCATTTCCTGTACACGTGAAGTTCCTTCAGCTCATCAATAATTTTTTTCTTTTTGCTTTCCTTAATGTTCAGCTGGTCAAGCAGACCGGGGTCCTTGTAGAGCTGGCTGCACAGTACAACACCTTTATCCAGGAGTGCCTGCTTATGCTCCCTGGTAAGCAGGGTTAACACTGTTACAGGGAAAAGTCCTTTCTGCTGTATCATTTCCTTCAGACTGTGGCCTTTGGGATAATCCCAGCTTATCAATGTTAGTCCGGCACACTTTGCGTAAACCGTTGCGTCTTCAGTGAACCGGGTATTAGTGATCACCCAGCCGTGAAAGGTATAATCCTTGAATTCCGGGAGGCTTTCACGTTTATTTACAATATCGTCAACCCTTGACTTTATGTACAAAGGCACCTGCACATTGGCATGTTTCCCCTGGTTGTTGTAAAACTTGCACTCGACAAGATACTGTTTGTTGTTGGATGATGCAACCACATCAACTTCATGGTCCACACATTGCCCCTGGAGGGTTTTCCCCACCTCAACATTAAACCCATTATGCCTGAGAATTTCCCCTATCAGATGCTCAAAAGGATAGCCTGTGGGACCAAAGTCCATTATCGCTTTCTTAAGACTGTACCGGGCTGCATCTGCACGCTTTCTGCTGCGAAGCAATGCAAAAGCCTTGTTATACAGCTTTTTGGTTGTGGTGCCGTCTTGCATCCATTTTTCTATCCTTTCAAGAACGTAATCTATACTCTCTTCATCGGCACCGGCTCCTTTAAGTGAATTAACAAGCTTTTCCCTCGAAAAAGGCTCTTTTTCGCCGGATGCTTTTTTAATAAGGCGAAGTTCTTCCATAGCTGGGTTTTAATACAAAAAAGGTAAATATTTAAATCCCCCCTTTGTCTTTTTCAGATTTATATCAGCAAATTATCACTTGCTGACCAATGAATAATTTTGAGGAAAAGCTGAAATAAAAACCAAGACCAGGGGATGCCGGCTCATTCTATAAATAAAAAGGAGATGCAGCCGGACCTTTACAAAGATAATTTTTTTGTGGTAAATAGTAACTAGCCGGGAAAGATAAGAGAACCCGGAAAAATCGGGAAGAGATGCAAAACTCTTCAATAGAAATGAGGTGCCTGCGCCCGTTATAAATCCGCAAACACCCCATTTTTGTATAACCCAAATCTATTTGCCCAAAAAAGTAAGTACAGAGTATCCTGTAAGCCTTCCCCTGCGGTTGTAATTTTCATTCCTCACTACCCCGACACCGTCTGCAACCCATTCTACGGCACTTCCGCTTACATTAATGAATCCGGCTTTGGTCCCGGTGTTGTAGCTTATCTTGTAACAGTTGAAAACACCGGCTTCAGTTTCAACCTTCTCCATAGCTTCCACTTTTCTGTCGGTCAGAGATACGGTTGTGGTGAGAATGGTCATACCGTTACTTGTGATTACCATCTGTATTGATGCATCAGGAAGGTTGTCCCCTACATTCATTCTGGCAGGATAATGCAAATCATCGGCAGTTACTTCAATACCCATCTCCTCATATCCTGCCATTGTCTCGGGATCGAGGAAATTCTTCATGTCAAATTTAAAAATACCATCCTCGCAGACCAGCTCAAGATCAACATTGTAAAACTCCTCCTCATCCTCATCCAGATAAGAGGCCCTTACGGTCAGAGTGATATCATCCCCGCGCTCTACCCTGTCAATTATCTCATGTCTTGTTACAGATTGCAGCCTGTCGCGCTGGTCGTAAGACTTCATTTCACGAATTACACCGGTTTCATCGGGAAAATACAACCGGCACTCCTGGGCTTCTGTCAAAGGAATAAAGATCCATACAAACAAGCCCATTAAAAAATATCTCATTTTCATAGCATCAGTTTTTTATTTGTAAAAAGGAATTTGATTTTTATGCAAGTTAATGCAAACTGATGCTATTCTCAAGATGTGTCCCGGTTATTTGTCAATGAAATTCAGTCATTCACCAAAAACAGTGTATCTTATTATTTCAGAAAACATCATGATGCCATTAACCTGTTATAGCAACTTCCCCTGATTGCACAGAGGATAAGAAATTTTAGATGCTTACCGGGGAAACCGGAACAGATTAGTATTGTTTTCCTTAAATCATAAAGACCGGGCTGACTAACACTCACTAACGATTTGGCTGATTGCTTCGACCCAGTCATCATTGTCGTTCAGACTTTCTACCAGTTTCAGTTCACTTCCCCCGTTTTCCAGGAAAAGTTTTTTGTACTCATCTCCTGCTTCAACTATAGTTTCCAGGCAATCTGAAGTAAATGAAGGAGAGATCAGCAGTAGCCGTTTTTTCCCTTCCCCGGCAAGATTGACTATTACTTCATCGGTAAAGGGGGAGAGCCATTTTTTTCCCATACGTGACTGGAAAGAGACGGTATAATTGTTTGGCGGGATATTCAGCTTTCCGGAAAGTATCCTGGAAAGCTCATAGGATGAGGCATTGTAGCAATAATAATTCCTGTCATCTGTTTTTTCCCTGCATTTGTAACTCTCACAGCTTTTGCCGCCATGAGATCTGTAAACCTGCCTGAGAGGCAGTCCATGAAAACTGAAAACAACATGATCATAACCTGTATAATCGTATTTACTTATCTGCCGGGTCATTGCCTCAATATAGGATGGATGATCGAAGTATTGGGTTACCGCCTTTACTGAAGGGATTGAATTGAGTCCTGAAAGTGATTTAAAAAGCTTCTCCATCAGTGATCCGGTTGTGGCACTTGCATATTGAGGGAAAAGGGGAAATGCCACAATTTTATTCACATTGTTTTCCAACACCTTCTTCAACTGCTCCTCAAGCGAGGGTTTCCCGTAATTCATTGCAAGCTCAACTGTATATTCGTCGCCAAGTTTATCCCGGAGCTTTTTCCTGAGCGACATCCCGTGAACAAGCAAAGGGGAACCGCTGCCTGTCCACAGCTTCCTGTAGAGCGCGGTCGATTTCGAAGATCTCAGGGGCACAATCAGGAGGTTTACGAGTATTTTGCGAAAAACCCATGGTATGTCAATAACACGCCTGTCACCCAAAAATTCCCGGAGGTATTTATTTACAGCACGGGGTTCAGGCTCTAAAGGGGTACCGACATTCAAGAGCAATACTGCCGTTTTATATTTATGTTCAGGTTTCACTTTTCAATTTTATGACGGGGCTGTAAATTGATCTTCTCTGCCAGCTGCCTTCCCTGCTTAATCCGGTCTGCCATCCCGATTCCGTCGCGCAAATTCCCTGCAATAATCAATCCCTTATACCTCTTTTGCAACATTTCCAATGCCTCCAGCTTCTGAACGCTTTCCCTTCCATACTGGGGTATTGCACACCTGTATCGGAAAATCCTGAACATTGAGGGATTGAATTCCTTAACCTCCATAAGACTGCAAAATTCCTTTTCAACAAGACTCTCAATTTCACTGTCACTCTTTTCAAAAATACCGGGACGCCTTGTCCCTCCGGCAAAAACGGATAACAACGCACCACCTGATGGTGCCCGGCCCGACAAAAGTGAAGATATAAATAAAACACCCAATATATCCCTTTTTTCCCTGTAGGGTATCAGGCCCCCGAATCCGTCAAGCTTTCTTCCCTGCCATTTGTCAAACCCGATACCGATCTGTATAACCGGGGCATGGTGCATTTTTTCGATTCTTTCCATCACCCCCGGGGGCACAAACGGGAGCATGCCGGGAAGGGTATATGAGCCGGTGGTGGTTATAACATTGCGGGCTCTTATTGTGATCTTTTCATCTTCAATATATCCCTTTATTACAAAAAAATCGTCTCCGGGGATTATTGTTATATCTTCAACTTTCAGCAGAAAACGGCTTTTTCCGGCCGATCTGTAAAGGTTTTCAGTAAGATTTGACAATCCGCCCCTTACCGAGAACACCTTTTTGGTGGCTTTCTTCTCAATGTGATCCTTTTTTTCAAACTTCTTTTTAAAAGCGCCCCCGATAAAGCTTCCATAGTTTTGCTCAAGGTTATAGAGCTTTGGTAATGCATATTTGGTTACCAGCGCAGCAGGGTCTCCTGCATAAACTCCAAGGATGAACGGGTCAACAGCAAAGTCCAAAAAACTCTCCCCCATTCGGCGCTTCACCATTTTATCAAGTGTTTCAAGCGGATCGTCCCCTTTTCTCTGGAAAGGTTCTCCAAGCAGCCGGAATTTATCCTTGCCGGTAAAAAGCGGAGTTTTGACGGCCTGTATGGGGTTCATGGGAAGGGGCTGCCACTTCCCGTTTTTCAATATGTATCGTTTTTTCACTTTTTCCGATGCCGTTTCACAGGTGCATGTACCATCAAGATCATCGAAGAGCATGGCAACTTCGGGTTCTTTCAGCACACCCGTATTGGGTCCCTCTTCAACTATAAACCCGTTCTCACTCCTTGTCCGGATCACTCCCCCGATGCGATCTTCCTTTTCAAGAACAACAAAGTCAATATTCTCCTTCTCCAGGTAAAAAGCTGTGGTCAAACCGGTAAGCCCGGCCCCGATAACTGCCGTATGAACAGTCTTATCCATATAACTTCAAATTGTTTTTGAATATCTCTGCTGCCTGCCGTCAATCATGAAATCAAATGCCATTGCAATGTTGCGGACTACAAGCATACCCCTGCGGGTCACATTTAACTCCTCACCTTCAATTTCAACCAGCCCGTCTTCAATAAATTCATCCAGGCTACCCTGATTATATGACAACAACTCTTTCAGTTCATCCACTGAAATACCAAAATTGCGTGCAATGTCAGAAAAATTAAGATGGCCGTTGCACATAATTGAATTAATTACCTCCCTTGTAATAATCTCCCTGCGGTTTAGCCTGTAGCCCCTTTCTGTGGCAAATTTCCCCTTTTCGATCTTTTCAATATAGCGGATATAATCCTTGCTGTTCTGGCTGTAAGCATTCCAGAGCTGACTTATACTGCTTGAGCCGAAAGCATAAACCTGGCCGGTTGTCTCTTTGGTGCAATATCCCTGGAAATTGCGGTGCAACTTTCTCTCTTTTAAAGCCAGGGACAATTCGTCTTCCGGCAATGCATAATGGTCAAGCCCTACCGGGATATATCCGGCTGATGTGAGGAGGTTGTAACCGGTATTGAAAAGATTGAACTTTTCACCGGTTGAAGGCAATCCAAATTTTTCAACCTTCTTCATTGACGGGTTAAACCAGGGAACATGCGCATACGAAAATGTTACTATTCTGTCAGGGGAAAGAGATATCGCCTTCTTTATGGTATCCGTGTAAACCGGGGGTGTCTGACCAGGAAGCCCGTACATTAGATCCAGGTTTACACCTTCAAAGCCCGATTTTCTCAGATGCTTTACAAGTTCTTCTGCCGGCATGGCCGAAGGAAGCCTGTTAACCTTTTCCAGAACCTCCCCGTGAAAGTCCTGTATACCCAGGCTTACCCGGTTGAACCCCATGCCAGCAAGCTCGCCGGCATTTTCAGGTGAAAGGTAAGCGGGATTGCATTCTATTGCTACCTCAATTTTCTTATGGAATTTAAATTCTGCCTTAAGAAGTTCCATAATCCCGCTTATATATTCATAAGGAATGGAATTGGGTGTTCCTCCGCCCCAGTGTATTTGAGTGACAGGCCTGTTTTTGTCAAGCAGGCCGGAAACCATTTTTATTTCCTCTTTTAAGGCATCGGCATAACGTTTAATATCGCCGGGGTCCTTAGGCTTGCCTGTATTGCAACCGCAAAAATAGCACAGCTGCGGACAAAACGGGATATGAATATATATGGAAATGCTGGGCGGTTCTTCAGAGTTTGAAGCAATGACAGATTCCCTGTAATCATCCGGTGTAAACTGCTCATTAAAATAGGGAGCCGGAGGATAACTTGTATACCGGGGTCCCGGCCTGTTGTATTTTGTTAAAAAATCTTTCATTATCTCCTGTTCCAGTTAGCCGATTTCACCCAGTCAACTACAAACCTGGCGTTCTCAAACGGCACACCCGGCATAAACCCGTGTCCAAGGTTGAAAATCCAGTTTTTCTCCCTGCGGCCGAATTCAAGGTATTTCTCAAGCTCTTTTTCAATGGTTGGGCGGCCGGCAAAAAGGATGCGCGGATCAAAGTTCCCCTGCAGTCCCACACCTTTGTGAACCATTTTTCTGGCTTTTTCAATGGGTGTTTGCCAGTCAATCCCGGCAAAATCGCACAATTCAGGCTTTATCTCTTCCAGGCCGGCACCTATCCCTTTTGGGAAAAATATGAAAGGAACTCCCTTGTCGCGCACAGCTGCCGATATTCTTTCAACTGCAGGTAAGAACATCCTTTTATAAAAATCGAACGGAAGCACTCCCGCATGGGTGTCAAACAGCTGAAAAACATCTATACCGTGCGATATTTGTTTTTCGGCATACTCTATGGTCAGATCGGTCACAATACCCGTAATCTTCTCCGTTAGGGATATATTGTTATAAATGAAAGCAACCGCATCCCTGAACTCCTTCTTGCTGCTTAACCCTTCCAGCATGTAACACATAACCGTAAAGGGAGCTCCGGCAAATCCTATTAGCGGTATGCCAGGGGGGCGCGATTTAACAGTTTCATCAATTGCCCGGTATATGTACTCAAGCTTTGAAGGATCGGGACTTAGTCTTTCCAGCGGATCTGCAGTCTCAATAAGGGGGACTTCAAACTTTGGGCCTTCATCGGTGAAATCCAGCCCCATACCCATTGCATAAGGGATAACGAGTATATCGGAGAAAAGGATTGCCGCATCAACTCCCAGGTCGTCAACAGGCAGAAGTGTTACCTTTGAAGCAAGACCGGGATCTTTCATCAGCTGCCAGAAAGAATACCTTGAACGCAAGTCCAAATAGGAAGGCAGAACCCGGCCGGCCTGACGCATAAACCAGACCGGTGGGCGGGAGGTCTCCACTCCCTTCAGGGTATTCAAAAGTATTGAGTTGTGCATTAACTTAGCTTAACTTCAGTTGTCCAAATTATTCAATGATCTTAATGCCGCTTTCACTGTTTTTTCGATATCCTCATCTGAGTGAGCGGTGGATATGAAAACTGCCTCAAACTGTGAAGGAGCTATGTATATACCGTTTTCAAGCATATGACGGAAGAACGCGGCATATCTGGCTGTATCGGACTTAACTGACTGAGAATGTGAATCGACTTTGTCAGCTTCAGTAAAAAACATTGTAAGCAGTGAGCCCACGCGGTTAATTAATGCCGGGACACCTGTTTTTTCGATATTTTCCCTTAACCCTTTTTCCAGCATCGCCCCCTTTTTATCCAGTTCCTGGTAAAAGTTGTCCGTTTCATCAATTATCCTCAATGTCTCCGTCCCGGCAGCCATGGCAACCGGATTGCCTGAAAGGGTGCCGGCCTGGTAAACAGGACCTGCGGGAGCCAGCATCTCCATAATATCCTTCCTCCCGCCATAAGCACCGACAGGCAGGCCGCCTCCGATAATTTTCCCGAAGATGGTAATATCGGGTGTAATGCCGTAATATTCCTGTGCGCCTCCTCTTGCAAGACGGAACCCCGAAATTACTTCATCGAATATCAGCAGTGAACCGTATTTTAATGTTAATTCACGCAGCCCCTCAAGGAATCCGGGATTTGGCAGAATAACCCCCATATTTGCAGGTACAGGTTCCACTATTATAGCAGCAATATTTTCCCCCTTTTGCCTGAATATATCCTCAACCGCGGAAAGATCATTATATTGGGCAATCAGGGTGTCTTTAGCCGTTCCCTTTGTTACACCCGGACTGTCGGGATTGCCCAGGGTAAGGGCTCCCGATCCGGCCTTTATCAGGAGGCTGTCTGCATGACCATGGTAGCATCCTTCAAATTTCACAACCAGTTCCCGCCCGGTGTAACCTCTTGCCAGGCGAAGTGCACTTAATGTTGCTTCAGTGCCGGAATTGACCATCCTTACCAGTTCAACCGAAGGCACCATCTTCTTTACCAGCTCGGCTAGTTCCGTTTCAGCTACTGTTGGCGCTCCGTAACTGGTGCCTTTCCCTGCAGCCTTCCTTACCGCCTCAACAACCCTTTGATCAGCATGGCCCAGTATCATTGGCCCCCATGAACCGACATAATCAATATATTCATTCCCGTCAATATCAGTTACTAAAGATCTCTTTGCTTTATCTATAAAAAGCGGATGCATTTGAACGCTTTTAAATGCCCGTGCCGGGGAATTGACCCCTCCCGGAATACTTTCCTGGGCACGCCTGAATTCCGAATTGCTCTTTTGGGTATTTAACTTCATAAACTATAATTATCTTCTGTTTAACAATATGTCTCAATTTCGATGAAACCCCATTGAATTTTTGAATAATTATTCAGATGGGGGGCTAACAAGCAGTACCGGTTAAGATCATAACCACAAAGTTATAAAAACGATAAGACAGTTACGGGTTTCATAACTAATATCCAAACATCTATATTAAAAGCCTTTATTTAGCCTAATGTAGCCGGGAAGCTATTTCTGCTGCATGATATGTTATTATAATGTCTGCTCCCGCTCTTTTTATTGATGTCAGTATTTCCCGGACAAGCCTTTCTTCATCAGCCCATCCTTTTGCTGCAGCAGCTTTCACCATGGAGAACTCCCCGCTGACATTGTAAGCTGCAACCGGGATATTAAACTCATCTTTGGCCCGGCTTACAATATCGAGGTATGCCAATGCCGGCTTTATCATCACTATATCCGCACCTTCTTCAATGTCAAGCGCAATTTCCCGCATAGCTTCATCTGAGTTTGCACTGTTCATCTGGTAAGATGAACGGTCGCCGAAACCGGGCGAACTCCCGGCAGCATCCCTGAAAGGGCCGTAAAATGCGGATGCAAACTTAGCTGAGTAAGACATAATGGGAAGATCAGGGAACCCCTTAACATCCAGCTCTTCGCGTATGCGTCCGACGCGGCCGTCCATCATATCGCTTGGTGCAACCATGTCAACACCTGCCCTGGCAAAAGAAACAGACTGTTTCGCCAGGGTTTCAAGTGTCAGGTCATTATCCACGTCGCCATCGACAATTGTACCGCAGTGACCATGAGTAGTGTATTCACAATTGCAGATATCAGCTATCAGAAAAATAGCGGGCAACTCTTTTTTAATTGACCTGACGGCTTTTTGCACTATTGAATCATCGCTTGCTGCAACAAGGCCTGTTTCATCCTTTTTGTCGGGGATGCCGAAAAGCAATACAGCTTTAATTCCAATATCATAAAGTCTTTTGCATTCCTTTACAACATTGTCAACTGACATCTGGTAGTTGCCCGGCATGGATTGCACCTCTCTTCTGACCCCTGATCCATGGCATACAAAAAGAGGCATAACAAGATCGTTAACAGAGATTGCTGTTTCTTCAACCATTTTCCTTAAAACAGGGTTTTTCCTGAGCCTTCTCAAACGTGTATAGGGAAATGTCATAATAATTATTGTTTTTTGTAATACATGGCAATTTCTTTTGCAAGCCCCTCATAAGTTGACTCCCCGGCCTTCACTAAACAGATGAAACCGCATTTTTCTGCTGCTTCAGCCGTAGAACCGCCGATACAGGCAGACCTGGGTGATAATTCCCAATTTAAAGACCGCATCATAGCGGCAAAATTGTAAACACCAGAAGCACTTGTAAATAAAACCATATCATATTTATCTTTCTTCACCAGATTCATTGGAGCAGTATCAATATTTTCAGGTTTTTCTGTTTTATAAACATTGATGCGTGTAACACTTGCAACATCTGACAACTCATTTTCCATGTAACCGGGTGCCAGATTCCCCAGCGGAAGCAAAACATTTGTATTTTGCAGACTTTCCATACTTTTCAGTTCCTTTGCCAGTTCTTCCTTGTTCTTTGCAAGAGAGGTGTGCATAGGTTTTATGCCGTTTTTCTCAAGTTGAGCTGTTGTCTTCTCCCCTATTGAAGCAATTTTTATATTCACGGGCAAAATAACCGAACCGGTTTCACTTTTTAAAATGTCCAGAAAAAAGTTCACCCCGTTTGCACTTGTAAAAACTATCCACCTGAACTTTTCAAGTTCCCTGACAGCCTTTAACACAGGTGCTTTATCATCTGCTTCTACTATCCTTGTCATTGGGAAATCAACGACTCTCGCACCCATTTTGTTGAAAATATTCCTTATTTCCTTCAACCTGTGTATGCTGACAGTAGAGATAAATATTTTCCCATCCAGACTCATTTGCCGTTCATATTTCTTATCTCTCTTATTATTTCTGATGCACCCCTGTCCAGAAAGTCCTTTGCAAGCATTAAAGCAATATTCACAGCATCACCGGCCTCCCCCATCCTGGAATCTTTTATGACAACCGACCCGTCAATATTCGAGACAAAACCTGATATTTTGTAGATGCCGTTTTCAGTTTCTGAAAAACATCCAATCGGTATCTGGCATCCCCCCTCAAGTGTCCGCAAATAGGCTCTTTCAGCTTTAACTGCAACAAATGTGGGGGTATGGGTGACCTGTGACACAAAGGCTTCGGTTGCAGCATCGCTTTCCCTTATCTCCATTGCAACAGCTCCCTGCGCCACAGCAGGCATCATTATTTCCGGGTCAAGTAGTTGAGAGATCCTGCCATCGTGACCAGACCTTTGCAAACCGGCTGCGGCCATAACCATTGCAGTACAATGGCCGTTCTCCATTTTGTTCAGCCGCGTATCCACATTCCCACGTATATCTGTTATCCTGAAGCCCTTTTTCAGACTTAAAAGCCGGGCCCTCCGGCGCAAACTGGATGTAGCCAGCACATCGGTTTCATCAAGCTGCTCGATTTTTTTCCCTTTTAAACTTACAAGGGCATCCCTTACCTCTCCCCGCTTAAGGACACCTCCCAGCTTCAGTCCGCCGGGAAGCAGAGTCGGGAGATCTTTCAGGCTGTGAACGGCAATATCGGTCTCCCCTTTTAACAGGGAGTGCTCAAGCTCCTTTGTGAAAAGTCCCTTATCCCCGATTTTTGACAAAGCTATGTCAAGTATTTTATCTCCCTTTGTTTTGACAGTTACTATTTCAAATTCCTTCCCTGGAAAAGTTCTGCAAAGTTCCTCTCTAACCATGTTTGCCTGGTAAAGAGCAAGCCGGCTCCCGCGTGTTGCTATTCTGACGATATCTTTACCCATCCTGCCGTAAGAAATTATTTATAGCTTCAATATGGTCTCTGTTTTTCCCGTTGGATGTAAGCTCTTTTAACCTTTTTATAAGATTCTTTGCATATTTTTCCGATAAATGTTTCGAGTACTGCTCAATTAATTCATTCTTCCCAATTTTGCGGCTTTTGACAAAACTTTCAAGTTCCTTCTTCTGAATTCTTTTCACCTCATTTTTAATCAAATGAATTGTAGGTGCAAGGCTTTGAATATTCAGCCACTCACAAAACTCATTCTCCACCTCACTTATAATTGCCAGAGCATCATTTACCGAATCTTTACTCTGCTCCGAATTTATGCAGTTCACCTTTTTAAGTTTGTCAAAACCAAAATATTCTGCCCCTTCGATATTTTTCACCTCCTGGTCAATATTAGAAGGTGCGGAGATATCAACAAAAACCTGTTTTTTGCCTTTTCTTTTTCCCAGCGAGTTTTTTACCATATCAAATGTAACGATATGGTTTTCACAGGAAGTTGCTGCAACAACAAGGTCACACTGAGGCAAAAACTGATCTATTAAGTTCAACCCTATTGCTTTACCCGGATAGGTAGCACAAAGTTTCTCTGCATTCTGCAATGTCCGGTTTGCAACAATCAGTCCGGGGCTGCTTTTTTTTGTTATTCTTTGAAGAAAGAGATCCATAGTCTTTCCAGCCCCTATAACCATAATAGTTACGGAAGAAAGATCCCGGAAAATATTTTTGCACAGATTGGCTGAAGCATGTCCTATTGAAGAGACTCCTTTTCTGATATCTGTTTCGGAACGGACACGTTTACCCGCTTCAATGGCTTTTGTGAAGAGTCTTGATATTATGCAACCTGTTAACCTGTTTTTTTGTGCCAGATGGAACGCTTCCCTTACCTGTCCGATAATCTGGTCTTCCCCAAGAACAAGGGAATCAATACCTGAAGCCACCTTAAAAAGATGATGCACAGCGTCCTTTCCTGTATAAAAGTAAAATATGCCGTTTTTTTGTTCAGCTACATTGCAGTACCTTTTCAACTCCCCTGAAACTGTTCCATATATGCCATTTTCATCTTCACCGCTTATGTTTAAATAAATCTCAGTTCGGTTGCAGGTAGACAAAACAACAATACCGTTCAGGTCAACCTTTGAAGAGATACGCCCTGCCAAAGCGGGGATGTCGTAATCCTTCAACACAAAAGGCTCTCTTTCTTCCTGTGAAGCTGACCTGTGGCTAATTCCTAGCAGTGCAATCATATAAGAAAACTGTATTTACAGGCAAAACTGTGAATCTTTTTAAAGGGTAAACTTAAAAAATATATGGTAAAAAGTCAGCTGTTTAAGCAAAATAGCATTTATGTTATTAAATACTTCTTTGCTTAATATTCAATTGCAATTGATATGAAATTGTATTCCCCGTACATAAAGTACAACCTTTTCAATGGAAACATACTCCTGATGATTGTCAAATGATAAACCAAAAAAGTATTATTAATACGGTTTTCAAAGTTAAATTGAGTCCGTAAAGATTAAGATCAATTTAACCGGCAGTTGAGAGTCTTTTCGGAAGTTAATACCTGTAACCCTTGTCCGGATTGGCTTCAAGCGGAACATCCAGTGCAAGGACTATCCTGTTCACAAAATTGAAATAGGCAACTACCAGGGTGGCATCAAGAATGGCACTGTCATCCAGTCCGGTATCGCGCAACGGTATGGTTATATCATTATCCTTTGCATTTCCCGGATCTATTGTCAGTTCACAGGCAAACCGGCAAAGCAGCTGTTCTCTCTGAGTCAATTCAACCATTTTATAATCCCTTCTCAGCAGCAGCACCTTCTCCTCATCTTTCCAGTAATGATTGAGGGCTCCGGCATGGTGTATCTGGCAATATTCACATCGATTGGCTGAAGAAACAACCACGGCCATCATTTCGCGCTCTGCACGCGACAATCCGGACTTTGAAAACATCACCTCCATGTAAAGATCCATGTGCCTGACTATACTCTCCGGCCTCAGACTCTGGATGCAGTGAACCCCGGCAAGCTTTCCCCTTTTGTCTATCAGGTCATCGTATATCTCCTTAAGCCTCCCTGTAGCCTCATCGTAACTTTTTATCTTTATCCTTGCCAATATTTCCTCCTATTTTACGTTAATTAAAAAAACGGGGTTAAATACCGGGTAAAAATAAGAAAGTAAGTGATTTTTTCATACTTCCACAATTTTCCTGTCAGCCGGTTGATTTTATGTTAAACTGACAGGCATCTGCGATGATAGCTGAAAAAACATCGTTATATTGAAAATTGTTCAAGTTATTAAGCCTACCTTTACCCGTTACTACATAAATTCTAACAGAGAAGGTAAGTTATGAGAGAATTGAATATTGGAGGGTTGACCGCAAAGATTCCCATAATACAGGGCGGAATGGGAGTAGGTATTTCCTTATCGGGACTGGCATCGGCAGTTGCAAACCAGGGGGGAGTCGGGGTAATATCGGCTGCCGGACTGGGTTTTGTGCACCGGAATCCTGCCTTAAGCTACCTGGAAGCAAATATTGACGGACTGAAAGAGGAGATAAGAAAAGCGAAAGAGAAGACCAAAGGGTTAATTGGGGTAAACATAATGGTTGCAATGTCAAACTTTGCAGACCTTGTGCGAACCGCAATCTCGGAAAAAGCTGACATAATATTTGCCGGTGCGGGTCTGCCTATGCATCTTCCCGATTTTTTAACACCCGGCAGCAAGACAAAGCTGGTACCGATAGTTTCATCGGGAAGGGCCGCAAAGCTTATTTGCAACAAATGGACATCGGGTCATAACTACCTTCCCGATGCAATTGTGGTTGAAGGCCCGAAAGCGGGAGGACACCTTGGTTTTAAAAAAGAACAGATTGAAGATTCACACTACTCCCTGGAGGAGATTGTTCCCGAAGTTGTAAGGGAAGTAAGTTACTACGAAGAGAAATACGGCAGGGAGATCCCTGTGATTGCAGCAGGAGGCATATACAGCGGGAAGGATATGTTCAGTATAATGCAGAAAGGAGCAAAAGGAGTACAGCTCGGCACCAGGTTTGTTACAACTGAAGAGTGTGATGCATCAATAGACTTCAAAATGGCATATATCAACGCCACGGAAAAAGATATTGAAATAATCCAAAGTCCGGTAGGCATGCCCGGCAGAGCAATAAGGAACAATTTTATTGACAAGGTGAAAGAGGGATTGAAAATCCCTGTAAGATGCCCCTTTCACTGCATCAGAACATGTGATGTATCAAGCAGTCCGTACTGCATAATAACGGCTCTCTTCAACGCATACAAAGGCAAAATGGAAAAAGGATACGCCTTTGCAGGAAGCAATGCCCATATTGCCACCAAAATAACCACGGTAAAGGAGATATTCTCGGACCTGTCAGACGGTTTTCAGACAGCCGTGAACGAAGCACAGCAAAAAATTGACCGCTTCCTGTCAGATAAAGAGATACAGGACCGGATAAGCAGCGAGGAGAAATAATTTTTGCTAAATCAAACCACAAAATTCCGCGCTCCGGCACAATGCCAAAGAACTGTTATCTCATAAAAGCTGATCTGCCGGAGAAGTTACAATATTCAGGAAAATGATATGACACCCCTTGCCGGAACCGGCACAGGAAGAGACACCTTCGTGGAGGAGCCCGGATAATAACTACTCTTTTCAACCCATACAAAATCAAAATGGAAAAAGGATACACCTTTGCAAATCTAATGCCTGTCTTACCCCCAAAATAACCCGCGCAGAACAGATCTTCCCGGGGCGGTTAAAATTCATGTAACTTATTTTGATTGTAGAGAATAATCTCTTATTTTTATTGCTGAGCAAGATTTTCTCAGATACGGGTGTTATATAATTATCAGTTTGATATTTTGGGGTTGCATTGGTCTTATCGGATTTGAAACTATACCTGACCGGAATTTTGAACTTTATATTTTCTATTCAAAACATTTGCAATTAATCAACCAACCCAAATTTATACTTATGGATTATTTCAGGCAGTTCTTCAGTATTGCCCGGTTATTGAAAACACTGGTAATATTTCTCCCTTTGGCAGGATTCATCTCATGCTCATCCCCCCACCAGGAAAAAGAGGTGGGTTTACAACTCTGGTCGGTAAGGGAAGCTATGAATGAGGACCCGCAGGGCACACTGGCCCAGATTGGTGAAATGGGCTACAGTTTTATAGAAACAGCCGGTTACAGCAACGGGCTCTTCTACGGCATGGAACCCGGAGAGTTTAAAGAGCTGGCCGGCTCTCACGGCCTGGATTTCCTGAGCTCGCATGTAACAAAATTTTCAGGTGAAAATGAAACCCCGGAAGAACTTGAATTATGGTGGGAGGAGTGTATTGATGCACACAAACGGGCAGGTGTTGAGTACATTGTCATGGCCTCCCTTCCCGGCAGCGCTTACAATGACCTGGAGGTTCTGGACTGGTATATAGGTTATTTAAACGAGACAGGTGAAAAGTGCAGGGCTGAAGGCATTAGTTTCGGTTTCCACAATCATGCACAGGAATTCAATACCATTAATGGTTATGTGATATACGACCGTATGCTTGAGAAGACAAATCCGGAGTTTGTTTTCTTTCAACCCGATATTTACTGGTTTGAACAGGGCGGTGCAGACCCGCTTGAATATTTTGAAAAATACCCCGGCAGATTCGAGGTTTGGCATGCAAAAGACTATGCTGAGCTTGGGGAGAGCGGGAAAATTGATTTCGAAAGGATTTTTAACCAGGATACAAAATCGGGAAGGAAACATGTGATTGTTGAGGTAGAACAGTACAACCATGACCCGCTTACCAGTGTCAGAATAAGCCTTGAATACCTGTTAAATGCAGAATTTTTTGACTGAGACGGCACCGTTAACAAGAGGAAAGACGGATTATTTATTTCAGAACGGTATTAGAATCATAACCATAGTTTCTATTAACCCATACAACAACAATCACCTTTCATGAAGAATCAAACTGAATATTCCCGCATGCAGTTGATTTTGCTGGTTGGATTGCGGGTTGCGATCGGATGGCATTTCATGTATGAAGGCATGGCAAAAATTTTTCAGCCAAACTGGACATCCTACGGATACCTGATGGACTCAAAAGGATGGTTTTCGGAAATATTCCGGGATATGGCCTCCAGCCCGGGACTGCTCAACGCGGCAGACTTCCTGAATATCTGGGGAGCCACCCTCATCGGTTTTGCAATGATTACCGGATTTCTGTCAAGGTATGCAAAAATCGCCGCAATGATAATGCTGCTGTTCTACTACCTTGCACAACCGCCACTGATGACGGCCGAGTACATTTTCCCGGGTGAAGGAAGCTACCTTTGGGTAAACAAGAACCTCATTGAACTTCTGGCAATTGCAGTGCTTTTTGTTTTTCCTACAGGGCACATAGTTGGAATAGACCGTTTAATCAACAAATCGAGAAAAAATAATGAAAGAGAATAATAAAGAGAAGAAGAACCGGTCAGGTGAACAGAAGAGCGGGGGCAGGATCGGACGCAGGGATGTTCTGAAAAGCATTGCCACTCTTCCTTTTGCAGGTGCCCTGCTATACGGTGCCTTCCGTAAAAAACAACTGGAACATTACAAACACAGTAAACTGCTTAAGGCCCTCAAACTGGACACCCCCGCCGATGCACCCGCTTACATCCCCGGACGAAGCAGCGGGGGAAAGAGGTTGAGGATAGGTGTTATCGGCACCGGAGGCAGGGGGCTTTACCTTATGCGCTCAATGGGATTTATTCGACCCGCCGTAATAGACGAATGGACTGAAGCTGCACTGGAAAACAGACAGGATAACCGCCTGGATATATATATGCAACAGGATGACCTCAATATCACCATAAATGGAATATGTGATGTTTTCACCGTTCACAGGGATAACGCCCTGGAAGCATCCGCCAACCTCCACCGTAGTGGCACAAACGGGAAAAAATCGGCCCCGGCAAAAGTTTACAGGCACTACAGGGATCTGATCAACTCAGATGAAATTGATGCAGTAATCATAGCCACCCCCGATCACTGGCATGCACAGATGATAATAGATGCAGCAAACGCGGGGAAGCATATTTACGCAGAAAAACCTCTCAGTCTGACGGTTAAAGAGACCTTTGAAATAGAAAAAGCGGTCAGGGAAAACAATGTTGTTTTCCAGCTGGGGCACCAGAACAGGCAGATCGAAAGTCATCACAAAGCCATTGAAGTGATCAGAAAGAATATAATCGGGAAAGTTACCCTTGTGGAAACATTTACCAACCGGAATTCACCCGGAGGTGCATGGGTATATGACATACACCCCGATGCAAATCCTTCAACAATCGACTGGATGCAATTTCTGGGGCCTGCTCCTTATCATCCTTTCAGCGCTGAAAGATTTTTCCGCTGGCGTTGCTGGTGGGATTACAGCACAGGACTGACAGGAGACCTTTTTACGCATGAGTACGATGTGGTGAATCAGGTGATGAATGTCGGAATTCCCCATTCGGCAGCAGCATCCGGAGGGATCTACTTTTTCAGGGACGGCCGTACCGTACCTGATGTGCTGCATGTAAGTTATGAGTTTCCCGGGCTTGGGATGAACCTCCTTTACAGCGCAACACTGGCCAGCGGACAACACAGGAAAAAGACTTTCTTCGGGCATGACGGAACTATGGAGCTGGATAACAACCTTGTGGTTTATGCCGACAGTGAATCCACAAAATATTCAAATGCAATAAAAGACGGTGTTATTCCGACGGAAAAACCGATGATAACACATATACCCGGAAGGGATATTGATGCCATAACCTCAGCAACAGAGCAGTATTTTGCACAAAGGGGGTTGCTGTATACCTTCCGTGGGGGACAAAGGGTCGATACGGCACATCTGCATATTAATGAGTGGCTCGACGGAATCCGGCACGGAAGCCCTGTTAGCTGCGGAATAAAAGAATCGGTTGAAGAAGCCATTACAGCGCATATGGGAACCGTTTCTTACCGCGAAGGGAAAAAAGTTTTCTGGGATGAAGATAAAAAGCAGATCGTTACATCATAGTGAATCAAACCCAACTACTAACTAAAACAGTTATTATGGAGGATCAAATGACACGACGAAAGTTTATCGGAAACACAGCATTTGCTGCCGCCGGTTTTACCATACTTCCGGGTACTGTTGTCAGCGGACTGGGCTATAAAGCTCCCAGCGATAAACTGAATATTGCAGGAGTCGGCATTGGAGGAAAAGGCTTTGGCCTTATGAGGGCAATGGAAACGGAAAACATTGTTGCCTTATGTGATGTTGACTGGCGTTACAGCAAAAGGTGCTTTGATTATTTCCCCGGGGCCAAAAAGTTCCGGGACTGGCGAAAAATGTATGATGAAATAATCAATGACATCGATGCGGTTGTGGTGGCTACTTCAGATCATACCCATGCTGCCGTGGCTGCCCATGCAATGACCCAGGGGAAACATGTTTATGTTGAAAAGCCCCTTACACACACTGTTTATGAATCCCGGCTGCTTACCAGGCTTGCAGATAAGTATAAGCCGGCCACCCAAATGGGCAACCAGGGTGCATCAGGTGAAGGCGTCCAAAAAATCTGCGAATGGATATGGAACGGTGAAATTGGAGAAGTTACAAAAGTGGAAGCATTCACCGACAGGCCGATATGGCCCCAGGGACTTGCACGCCCGGCTGAAATACAGAAGGTGCCTGAAACACTTAGCTGGGATCTGTTTGTCGGACCGGCGCCAATGAGGCCTTATAATGAAATATACACACCGTGGAACTTCAGGGGATGGTGGGATTTTGGCACGGGAGCCCTTGGGGATATGGCATGCCATATACTCCACCCGGTATTTAAAGGCCTGATGCTTGGATATCCCACAAAAGTGCAGGGAAGTTCTACATTATTGCTTCAGGATTCGGCTCCTCAGGCTGAAAAGGTGAGGATCATTTTCCCTGCAAGGCATAACAACCCGCAATCAAAAGTAGCTTTCCCTGAAGTTGAGGTTACATGGTATGATGGCGGTCTGAGGCCCGATATGCCTGACGGATGGCCGGCCGGCAGGGATATGAACGTAAGCGGCGGCGGCGTTATATTCCACGGCACAAAAGATAAGCTTATATGCGGTTGTTACGGTTTGGATCCGTGGCTGCTTTCCGGAAGGAAACCAAATGTCCCGAAAAAATTAAAAAGAGTTGAAATCTCTCATGAAATGGACTGGGTAAGAGCCTGCAAGGAAAATTACCAAAACAGGCAGGAGACGTTGTCGCCTTTCAGTGAAGCAGGACCTTTCAACGAAATGGTGGTGATGGGAGTGCTTGCAGTCAGATTGCAGGAGCTGCATAAAGAGCTTGAATGGGACGGTGAGAAGATGGAATTTACCAATATAAACGATGATGAAACACTGCGCATTGTTATTGAAGACGGGTTTGAGATTACCGATGGCCACCCCACTTTCGATAAGACAATGACAGACCCGATAAATGCAAAAGCATTTGCACAGGAACTTATAAAACACAACTACAGGGATGGGTGGGATTTGCCCAACATGCCCTCCTTATAAAGAACTATTTTTTTAAACTAAAAATGCGTGAAATGAAAAAAGTCAGATTTATTTATTCGGTAGCGATTCTTACTTTTTTTGCAGGAGTAACCCTTGGCTCTTGCGGTCCTGCACAGGAAGCTGAAGATGAAGAAGAAGAACCGATCAACACACTCACCGAGCAGGAAAAAGAGGAAGGATTTTTCCTTATGTTCGACGGCGAAACGTTTGACGGATGGCGTGGATACAACCGGGATGAATTCCCCGAAAGTGGTTGGATTATTGAAGACGGAGTTATGCAGGTAGTCGGTGAAGGCACAGGCGAAGCAGGCGGCGAAGGAGGTGACATCATTTACGATCAAAAATTTCTCGATTTCCACCTGAAGCTGGAATGGAAAGTCTCCCCCGGAGGTAACAGCGGTATATTTTACCTTGGCCAGGAGATCGAAGGGGAGCCCATATGGAAATCGGCGCCGGAGATGCAGATTTTGTGCAATGAGCAACATATCGATGCCCAACTGGGAGTCGACGGTAACAGAAAAGCAGGCTCACTTTACGATCTTATCCCCGCAGATCCTCAGAATGCAAAGCCCACAGAAGAATGGAACCTGGCTGAAATAATTGTTTACAGGGGTACAGTTGTACATAAACAAAATGGTGAGGTAATACTGGAATACCATCTGGGAACACCCGACTGGGAAAAGATGGTTGCTGAAAGCAAATTCGCCGACTTCCCCTGGTTTGGAAAATATGAGCCCGGTTACATTGCATTGCAGGACCATGGTGATGATGTCTGGTTCAGAAACATCAGGATCAAGGAGTTTTAAATAACATAACCGCATTAACCGGACAGGAGATGGTGACAATAACCTCTTCAATTCCGGGAATAATTGGTTAGAAGAAACGGGATTAATTCCCGAAACACCTATAGTGGACTTTCACCACCAGGTTGAACAATCATCCACGACACACATACAGTGAGGCTGCCCCAAAACGAGGCAGCCTCATCTGTTTACCGAAGCACAGCAGGATTGCAGCTCTTTCTCTTCTTTAAGAGCAGTCTGCTGATAAGTATATTTTTTTGACTTCCTGCTGCTTCTGCTGTTCTTTATATTCTTATTCCTGTCACTCCTGCTCTTTTGAAATCTCTTCAAGGGTACGTCCCTTTGTTTCGGTAACAAAGAGGCGAACAATAATAAATGCCACTATTCCGAATGAAGCATAAATACCGTAGGAAACACCCAGCCCGATTCCTGCCAGCAGTATTGGGAATGTAATGGTTATAAGGAAGTTGGAACCCCACTGCACCAGTCCGGCAACTGCCAGGGCAGCCCCCCTGAACTTGTTCGAAAACATTTCTCCCAGCATAACCCACATAATTGGACCCCATGTAAATGCGAAGAACGCAATATATCCATTGGCAGCCAATAGTGCAAAAATGCCGCTTCTGCCTCCCATTTGTATTCCTTCTGCTGCATCTCTTGCACCTGTAGCAAAAATCACGGCAAGTATGCCAAGCATAACGGCCTGTCCCAGCCCCCCAATCATAAGCAGCGGCTTGCGGCCGATTTTATCAACAAGGTATATGGCCAGGAATGTGAATGCCACATTAACGCTTCCGCTTATAACATTGGTAAGAAGAGCATCCGCCTCGGTAAAGCCGGCTGCCTGCCAGAGGACTGATCCGTAATAAAATACGACATTTATCCCGGTGAACTGCTGCAATGCAGCCAGTGCAATCCCGACCCATACAATGGGATGTATTTTGCCGGTTTTGGCATTTATAATATCAGAAAGTCTGGGCTTACGCTCACGAAAAACGGTTGTTTTAATTTCTTCAACCTGTTTTTTTGCAAGTTTTAAATTGGTAAGTCCGGCCAGCACCTTCACTGCTTTTTCCGGTTTGCCGTCAGCCACAAGATAACGGGGAGACTCCGGGATAAATAAAAGAAAGATAAAAAACAGTGAAGCTGGAATTATCTCCACCCAGAACATCCATTGCCAGGTGTCAAACCCCCACCACAACTCCATGGAAGCACCGCCTGATAAACCTGCAAGGTTATAATTACTGAAAAATGCCATAAAAAGCCCCAGCACAATAGCAAGCTGCTGCAACGAAATGAGTCTTCCCCGTATATTGGGGGGGGAGATCTCACCTATATAAGCAGGCGACAGGATACTGGCAGCCCCTACAGCCAGGCCGCCCAAAACACGAAATATTACAAACTCAAAAGAGCTGGATGATATTCCCGAACCCCAGGCACTCAAAATAAAAGCAAGGGCGGCTGTTATAAGGACATACTTGCGCCCGAACCTGTCAGCCAGTGTGCCGGCAAAAAAAGCTCCTGCCGCACAACCCAGCAGCATTGAGGCTACATTGAAACCTGTTCCGACAGCATCGGAATCAAATGCTTCCCTGAGAGCATCAACAGTGCCGTTGATAACACCGCTGTCAAAACCAAAAAGAAAGCCCCCAAGGGCAGCTACAACAGACAGGAAAATAACACGCGGCAGGTTGCTCTTACCTTCAAATTCGCCGGATAGATTGTTCATAAATTTTTCTGTTAGTTATAATTGTCTATTTCTTTGAAAAGCCTGTTTTTGTAAAAAAATTTCATCTATTTCATTTTCACTTGCGCTCTCACAGGCCAGTGATCGGAAATAAAAACTTCGCCATCAGTAATTTTGTCAACGCTGTACTTTTCAACCCTGAAATGCTCACTAACAAAAATGAAATCTATAACACGGGGTTCAATATCCCTGCCAAAAGCGTTGAAAGTCGATGCCTCACCTTCAAAAGTATCATCGGCAATCATTTCAGCATTTTGAAGGTTATTTTCATCTTTAAAACGTTCCAGCATATCATAATATAACTCAGACTCCCTGGCAATGTTAAAATCTCCTGTTAAAAGTACTCTCTGATTTCCGGCAATCTCCTTAATCTTCCCTGAAAGAATTTCCATGCTTTTTCTGCGTGCCTGATCGCTTACATGACTGAAGTGGGTATTAAAAACAAACAACTCCCTTCCGCTGTCGGTATGCTTAAGTTTTGCCCATGCAACCACCCTTGGTAATACAGCTCCCCATCCAATGCTTCCGGGAGTATAAGGGGTTTCTGAAAGCCAGAACTGGCCATTATCTAAAAGCTCAAATTTATGAGTGCTGTAAAAAACAGGGGAAAATTCACCGCCTCTTTTCCCGTCTTCACGCCCCGTCCCCACATAGGCATAACCGGGCATTATATTCAAAAGATCCTCATTCTGATGGTATAGGTTTTCCTGCATACCGACAATATCAGGTGATGCCTCTTTCATATAAGCCTCTATAATGCTTATGCGGTTTGGCCAGGCATTGATGCCGTCAGCGGGGTTATCATAACGCACATTGAAAGTCATTACCCTGAGCTCATGATATTTTTCGCCGGAAGTGCAAAATATTAGAAATAATAAGACCAATGGTGAAAAGCGAAAAACGGTCTGCATATTAATTGAATTTTTATGTCACCAGCTTAATTATCTGCCGGTAAATTAAATAAAAGATTTCAATAATGCAAGATTTGCTTAAATCAGCTCACTTTCCTCTTTATTCCGCGAGGCCCCTTATGCCTGTCACGGAAATCATTTCCGCTGAAATCGCGGTTTTCCTCGGCCTCTATACGAATCCCCCTGTAAATTGTGCGGTTCAGTTCACCCAAAACGTTTTTCAATACCCTGTTTTCAACCTCAACCGAAGAAGCGCGCCTGTAGATCTCTATCCGTCCTATTTCCGAATTTCGGGCGCCGGGGGCTTTTACAAGAAGGTCTATGATTTCCTTCCTGGTAATATTTTTCCCTTTCCCGATATTGAAAACTATCCTGGCCATAGACCTTCCGTTTGATTTTTGTTCCGGACCGGCTGCATTGCCTTTGCGTTTCTTTTTCATCTCCACATTCAGATCGGGAGCATCCTTGTAATATTCAAGAAAGCGGTTGAACTCAAGGGATACGAACCGTTTTACAATCTCTTCCTTGGGAAGGTCCGAAAGCATATCGCAAACTTTATCCATATAAGGGTCAATCTGACTGTGAACCACGTTTGAGTTTTTCATTCTCTCAAGCATACTGAAAAGCTGGCGTTCGCAGATATCGCTGCCCCCCGGCACACGGCGGTGTTCAAACTTTTTTCTTGTCGATTTCTCTATTTGTGCAATCCTGCCGCGCTCTTTCAGGTTTATTATCGATACAGACACTCCCTCTTTACCTGCACGGCCTGTACGACCCGACCTGTGAGTGTAAACTTCAGTGTCATCGGGAAGGTTGTAGTTTATCACATGTGTCAGGTCGTTCACATCAAGTCCCCTTGCAGCCACATCCGTAGCAACAAGCAGGTTGAGATTGCCTGATCTGAATTTCTGCATTACATGGTCGCGCTGGGATTGTGAAAGGTCTCCGTGGATCGCTTCCGCATTGTATCCCTCACGTACGAGCCTTGCTGAAACATCCTTTGTTTCCTGCCTGGTGCGGCAGAAAACGATCCCGTAGATCTCAGGATAGTAATCAACAACCCGCTTGAGTGTTTTGTACCTGTCTTTTGCATGAACCATATGGTAAACATGCGAAACATTTAATGTGCTTTCATTTTTTCTCCCTGCAGTAATTTCTGAAGGGTTGCACATATAGTTTTTTGCAATGGCAGCTACTCCGGGTGCCATGGTTGCAGAAAACAGCAGTGTGGTTTTATTTTCTGGTGTCCGGGCCAGTATGGCATCAACATCTTCGCGAAAACCCATCTTAAGCATTTCATCTGCTTCATCAAGAACAAGGATGGATATAGCGGAGAGGTTTATCCGCCTGCGGCGTATAAGATCGTGGATCCGTCCGGGTGTTGCAACTACAATATGGACTCCCTGCCTGAGGGTTTTTACCTGGTTTTCCATAGAAGCCCCGCCATAGACGGAAGCTATTTTTAGTCCATTCACGAAACGCCCGTACTTTTCAAGGTCATTTGTAATCTGGATACATAATTCGCGTGTGGGACTAAGAATGAGAAGCTGCGGATGGACATCGGCAATATTTATAGCTTCGATTGCAGGCAGGCCGAATGCTGCTGTTTTACCGGTTCCTGTCTGTGCAATGCCTATGATATCGCGCATATCCTGCTGCAAAGCAGGAATGATTTTCTCCTGGATAGGGGTGGGGGTTTCAAAATTAAGGGCTTCAATACCCCTGAGAATCTCAGGGGAAAGGCCCATTTCAGTAAATTGCATAATAAATTCTTTTGAGGCTTTCTTTATCTCCGTTCAGGTGCGATAGAGGCTAACCCGTTAATATTTCACTTTATAAGACTTGCGAAAGTAACCGCTTAACTTTGGAATATAATCTCCAGGTATCAACTCTTGCACTTCAGGTTATAATAAATAAAGCGGTTGCTGAAATCCCGGCATGCTCATCTTCCCCTTTTACTTTACCGGAATTATCAAAGGCCGGGATTCAATGTTCGAAAAAATATTCCGAAACTGGAGGAATGATAGATCATGTTCATAAAATCCGGCTGCAAAGTTAACCTATTTTCCGGACAAACAATATTATTTTAAAACCCGGCAGGTAACAATATAAGCCAGGTGTACCTCTCAGCAACCGGTACTTAAGAGTGGCAGTAATTCAAATCCCTGGCTAATAATATTTTATTTGATAATTTAAAGTAAAAATGTAACTTTACATATGCATGGAAAAAATTGTTGAATTTTGATCAGTAACTACAACAGGATAAATGAAATGATAAGGAAAATCAGACCGGCTGTTATGCTCTCCCTGCTGGTTGTATCTTTTCTCTATATAGAGGATTTAAACGCCCAGGTTGTTGATATTGAAATAACAAATATCAGAAATGACAAGGGAAGCATACTTTTGGGAGTTTTTACCGACCATGAAGGTTTTGCAGAGGAGGAGGCGATCATTGACATAATTCTTTCAAAAGAAAAAATGGAAAACGGAAACCTAAAGTTAATCCTGGAACTTGAACCGGGCACTTACGGCATTTCTGTGCTGGATGACGAGAATGACAACGGGGAAATGGACTACAATTTCCTGGGAATCCCCAAAGAGGGCTTCGGGTTTTCCAACTATCTCCATACAGCCCTCAGAAGGCCGGTTTTTGAAAACTTTAAATTTGATTTATCGGGTTCGCAAAGAAGAAAAAAGATCCTTATCAAAATGACCTATTATTTCTGATGCCCCTCAGGGAGGATATTTGGATGCATCTTACATTTGACGTGAGACTACTTTCCACAACTCTCCCGGATTTATAGCATCGATGCCCGCCAACAATGAATAACTTTAAGCCCTGTTTTTGAAATATATATTCAGGTTTTTATCAAATGGACTTATCTCTTTTATTTCATCAAGCGGGAACTGCTCGTGATTGCCAAGTATAAGGAGCGCACCTTTTCTCATTTTCCTGATCATCTTCGAAAAAACACTAACGGCCAGCTCCTTTTTAAAATACATCGACACAAGGTTCTTGCAAAACACAAGATCGAATTTCCCCCCGGGCATCTCCTCCCTTATATCCTGCGGGTAAAACCTGACCATTTCTTTATAACTATCCTTTAAACAGTAAGCGGACTCTTCAGTGGTAAAGGCATCCCTGATCCATTCTTCCGGTAATTCCTTAAGCGAACCGAGACTGTAGCATCCTTTTTCGGCCCTTTTGATCATATGGCAATCGGCATCGGTTGCAACAATTTCCGGAATTGCATCGGGAAAGCGGGGTTGTATTCTGTTTTTCCACAATATGGCAAGACTGTATGGTTCTTCACCCGATGCAGAGCCGGCCGACCAGCATCTTGTTTTTCTCTCCTCTTTCAGAGACTTTTCGACTATCAGGGGCAAAAGGGTTTCTCCCAGGGAATGCCACACAGCCCTGTCCCTGAAAAATCTTGAAATGGTTATTCTTGCCATCCGGTCAAAAACCTTCCATTCTTCAGCATTTTCTTCAAGGTATTGGCGGTAGTGGGAATAGCCTTCAAGGCCAAGTTCCTCTATCCGCCTTTTGATCCTTTTGCAAACCTGCCCCCTAACCTTCCGGTAACCACTCCATGACAGGTTGCGTTCGGAAAGAGCCCATCCAAGGAAATTATCGCAGTATTTGTTTTTAGTTTTATTCACAATCAAACAAGATTAAGAAAAAAACATAGATTTTTTCCGTTTTTTTATATATTTGAAGTCCCGGCCTGAGGAAGCAGCTACAGACAAATTAACAATACTTCATTAAATAGATTTTTTAATTAAACACAATTTCAGTATGAAAAAATCCGCATTATTTTCAAGGGGAATAACAGTCTTAGTACTATTTGCCTTGAGCACCGGTATTTTTGCCCAGGAGATGATTTCCAGGCAAGGCTACCAGGAGCCGCCGGAAGAGATAAAAAACCTGGTGCTTGCTCCCCGTCATGAAAACGTGACACTCAGCAACCTGAGTCCGGACGGCACTGTTTTTCTGAACACTATCAGCGACGGTCTGACTCCCATGTCAAGAATGGGAAAGCCCTACAAGAATATTGGAGGAATCGAAGTTGACACTGCTGCTAACCGGCACCGCCGCTTCACAACAGGCGGGGTAGTTGGCTATGAGCTGATACCCTGGGAAAGAGGCCGCACCCGTCCTATCAGGACACCCGACAATGCAAGATTTACAAATGCATCGTGGTCTCCCGACGGCTCAAAAATTGCTTATTTCGCCCATTATGATAACGAGACCCACATATACGTGGCAGATGTATCAAACAGGAGATCTGAAAGAATCACGCCAAGGCCCGTATTGCCAACCCTTACTTCTGCAATTGAATGGGAGGGTGACAGCAGGCATATTACAACCGTCCTTTTGCCTCAAAACCGCAATAGAAAGCCTCAATCTGCCCCGGAAGACAAGTTTTTGATACAGGTAAGCACCCAGGATGAAAACATTTTGAGAACATATCCCAACCTTCTGTATGGCAGCTATAAGAAATCAATAATGGAATATTACGGGACAGGACAGCTTGCCAAAATTAACGTGGAAACAAAAGAAGTTAAGAATATTGGAGAGCCCGGAATATATTCAAATGTGAGCATGGCGCCCGACGGCGAATACCTGCGTGTTACAACAATTGAAAAGCCTTTCTCCAATATTGTGCCGGTCAGCCTTTTTGGAGACGTGGATGAAATATGGAACATCGAAGGTGATGTGATGGCTGAGATCAGGCGCAGGGATATCCGTGACGGAAGGGATGACGACAACGATAATGATGAGCCGGAAAAGCGCCAGTTAAGATGGCGTCCTGACGGTAACGGAATAAGCTTCCTGCAGAAAGAGGCGCCGCCGGAAAAGGAAGAAGAGGTTGAAGAGGTTGAAGAGGTTGAAAAGGAGGAAGAAGAGAAAAAAGAATTGATGGACCAGGTAATTCACTGGATGCCACCTTACGGCGATGATGACATGGAGGTTATATACAGGAGTAAAAACGAGATCAGGAGCCTTGACTACTCGGAAGACTGCCAGACACTTTTCATAACTGAAAGGGAAAGCGGACGCGAGCATGTATATGCGGTTTTCCTGGATGATCCGGACGAGAAGTACACAATTTACAGATACAGGACAAGGGATTTCTATAAAAACCCGGGCAACCTGATGACAACCGACGGTGCAGTAGGGGAACGCATAGTCCGCATATCATCTGACGGCAATTTCGTATATCTCTATGGAACCCAATACCATGAGGACTGGGAAGAGAATGCCCCCCAGCCGTTCCTCGACAAGGTAGAGATAAGAACGGGTGAAAAAACCAGGGTCTTCGAAAGTGAAGAAGATGTATTCGAAAGGCTGCTTGCAGTGCTTGACGATGAAATGAACAGGATCATCATAAGCCGTGAAACGCCTACCAAGGTGCCAGATTCATACCTGAGGGATACACGTGACGGCTCAACTCAAAAGCTTACCAGTAATGTTGACTTTTCACCTGAAATAACGAATGCACAATACCTCCGTTTTGATGCAAAACGTTCAGACGGATTTGATATAAAAGTTACAGCAATATTACCACAGGATTACCAGGAAGGTGAAAAGCTTCCCACACTTTTCTGGTTCTACCCCAGGGAGTTTGAAGATCAGGAAGCACTTGACAGGTCAAGAAGAACCCGTAATATTAACAGCTTCCGTTCACACGGGGTGCGTTCGGCACAAATAATGATAACACAGGGTTATGCTGTTGTACAGCCTGAATTCCCGATTATGGGACAGCTTGACCAGGTGAATGACAACTTTGTTCCAAGTATTGAAAGGAACTGGAGGGCAATAATTGATGCATGTGACGAGCAGGGCTTTATTGACCGCAGCAGGCTCTCACTTGGAGGCCACAGTTACGGTGCATTCGGTACAGCCCATTCAATGATCCACACTTCTTATTTCAAGGCAGGTATTGCAGGAGCGGGTAACTACAACAGACTGCTGACACCCCTCACTTTCCAGAGGGAGCGCAGGGTGCTGTGGAACGCACGCGAAGTATACACAACAATGTCACCTATTCTGTGGGCAGACCGTCTGGACGGTGCAATGCTTATGTACCATGGCTCAGATGACACCAATGTAGGAACCTGGCCGACCAACTCGCTGAGGATGTTCCATGCATTGAATTCATTGGGAAAAACAACCGCCCTTTACTTCTATCCCTATGAAGGTCACGGTCCGTCAGGCCGGGAAACACTTCTGGATATGTGGTCAAGGTGGGCCGAATGGCTTGATGTTTACGTGAAAAACGCAAATGAAGAAAAGGAAGAAGAGGAGTAAATATTAACCTGCCGCAACCGGACTGTTTAACTCCGGTGAACAGGCAGAAACAGTATGCCGGGAAACCGATCCGGCCGGCAAAGGGAGGGGCTTTCTCAAAATTGAGATTGCCCCTTTTTATATGTAAATCTTCATCTTACAGGATCATGTAATATTTTTTTACCGGGTATTTTTAAAGTAAAAATGGCTGCATGATTTAGCCGGTTACAATTTTTATTCAAAGTCTTCGTACAACAGGTATTTTCTTCTGATCTGCTTGAACCTGTCAACTTCTTCCCGCCAGCTTTTTATAATATTTTCAACATGTACTCCCTTTTCTATCATCTCCCTTATTGTCTCATTCCCGGTAAGCAGGTAAAAATAAGGGGTGAAGAATTCTTCGGTTTCCACATTTTCATATGCATAAATCAACCAGTGAAGGTAAACAGTTCTTCCTTTGATGATCTGTGACTTATCGAACGACCTGAGATCAACTCCGTAACACAAAACACTTTTATGTTTGGGATTGGTTGATGCCCCTTCAATACTCCTTGGCGTATAAGTGAAATCGGCATCTCTTAGTTCCGGGTGACCAAAAACCATGAAAGGGAAGTCTGTGCCCCTTCCCACATTCATTACGGTGCCCTCCATCAGTCCCAGTGAAGGATAAAGATATACAGAAAGCTGGGTCTGCAGGTTAGGTGAAGGGTTTACCGGCAGCTTGTAAAGTGTGTTATGGGTGTAACCAACACACCTTATCACATGCAAGCCGGCCTTTATTCCGCCTTCAAGCCACCCTTCACCGTTGATCATCATTGCATATTCACCAACGGTCATACCGTGTACCAGGGGTACCGGGTGCATGCCCACAAATGAACTGTGCTGCATGTCCAGTACCGGGCCATCAACATAGAAGCCGTTTGGATTGGGACGGTCAAACACCATAAATTCAATACCGTTTTCTGCACAGGCTTCCATTACATAGTGCATAGTAGAAATATAGGTGTAAAACCTCACCCCTACATCCTGAATATCGAAAATAACAATATCAAGTCCTTCCAGATCCTTATCTGCCGGCTTCATTCTCTGTCCGTAAACGGATACAACAGGTACGCCTGTTTTCTCATCCGTATAACTTTCCATATGCTCGCCTGCATCACCTGTTCCCCTGAAACCGTGCTCAGGTGCGAATATCTTTTTAACATTAACGTTAAGTGCAAGCAAGGTGTCAACAAGGTGAGTACTATCTACAAGTGAGGTGTGGTTTGCAACAATACCAACATTTCGATCTTCCAGAAGAGGCAGGTATATTTCAGTCCTTTCGGCAGCAACAGTAACATCTTCGTATTGTGGCAGGGCATTTGCAGGTACTGCAAAAAAAATCACGACCATTACCATTAACATGGCAGCTGAGGGACAATCTCTGAACTGCCTGTTTTTCAATTCTGAGCTAACCAAAAATCCCATACTAATATATTTGAAGCATTGATAATTAATGGTGAAACAATAATAATAATTATAAAATATAACCCATTTTGCTAAATTTGCATAAAAAAGTGTATTGAACCTTGAACTTTTCATAGCAAGGCGTCTTGTAAAAGGCAAAAATAACAAAAAAGGGATATCCAGGCCTATTATTTCCATTGCAATTGCCGGTATTGCACTCGGAATGGTGGTTATGATACTGGCCGTTGCAGTCGTAACAGGCTTTAAGAATGAGATCCGCAACAAAATTGCCGGGTTCGGCTCTCATATCCATATAATAAATCTCGACTCCAATATATCGTTTGAAACCTACCCTGTAAACAAAAACCAGGAGTTCCTGCCTGGACTTGAAAGTATCAGGGAGATAAACCATATCCAGGTTTTTGCCACCAAACCGGGAATAATAAAAACAGAAGAAGATATACAGGGTATAGTCTTAAAAGGGGTAGACAAGGACTTCAGCTGGGAATTTTTTGAGCAAAACATGACAAAAGGTTCGTCATTCACTGTAAGTGACACTATAACATCCAACAGCATTGTTATATCCGGCGCCATTGCTTCCCTGCTGAAACTGGATGTTGGAGATGACCTTGCCATGTACTTTGTGCAGGATCCTCCAAGGGCAAGGCGCTTCAGAATTGAAGGGATTTACGAAACCGGGCTGGAGGAGCTTGACAGGCTTTTTGTTATAGCGGATATTAAACATGTTCAACGGTTAAATAACTGGGATGATGACGAGGTTAGCGGATTCGAGATAATTCTTGATGATTTTGACAAACTTGAAGAGACTACTTACAGAGTGTTTGAAGAGGTGGGGTACACCTTTACCGAAGACGGGGGAAGGCTGCGTGTTGCCAATATAAGTGACAGGTATCCGCACTTATTTGACTGGCTGGAATTACTTGATATGAACGTGTGGGTGATCCTGACGCTGATGGTTCTTGTAGCAGGGTTCAATATGGTTTCCGGACTATTGATACTGATACTGGAGCATACCAGCATGATTGGTATTCTTAAATCTCTTGGAATCAGCAATGTTAGCCTCAGAAAAATTTTCCTTTACCAGTCGGCTTATCTTGTCGGGAGAGGATTGATATGGGGGAATTTACTTGGGGTTTTAATTGCTGTGCTGCAAAACAGGTTCGGCTTTTTCAGGCTGGACCAGGCTTCGTATTTCATTGACACTGTACCTGTAAACCTTAACATTATACACCTTATTCTCCTGAATGCCGGAACAATGGTCGTTACAATATCGATGCTGATTATTCCGTCATATATAATCGGCAGGATCAGTCCCCAAAAGACAATCAGATTTGATTAGGGAAAACCTGGACCCCCGGAGAAAAAAAACACCGGTCCGGCTAAAAAAGTATTTATAACAGGAAGATGGATATTATAAAAAAACTGAAGGAGGAACTTGAAAAACCCTTGCCGGGGGCTGAAAGTCACTATAAAATGTCAATCGAGGGCAGAAGGGCTGGTTTTTTTGACCAGGAACACTCAAGAGGAAGCGTACTGATTCTTTTATTCCCGGAAAAAGGCAGTTTATCATTAGTTCTTATAAAAAGGGCTGAATATTCCGGGCCCCACAGCAACCAGGTAAGCTTCCCCGGGGGGAAAAGTGATGAAGGGGACACAGGACCGGTTCAAACTGCACTACGTGAAGCAAATGAAGAAACGGGGGTTAACACAGAAAAGATAAATATACTGGGAAAACTTACCCCGTTGTATATTCCGGTGAGCAACTTCACAGTAACACCGATCGTGGGATATACAGGTAACATACCTAAATTTATTCCGGATCCAAGGGAGGTGAAATATATTATTACCGTTCCTCTCTCCCGCCTTCTGAGGGAAAATACGGTTTGCATCAGCAGGATAGAACTGCCAGGTCTTGATATTGAAGCACCCGGTTACAGTATTGACGGAGAACATATATGGGGTGCCACCGCTATGATCATGACTGAATTTCTTGATATAATCAGGCAAACCGGTTTCAGTCCCCAATAATATTTTTGTAATGACCGTAACGGTCAATTATCTCGCTTACATACCGGTAAGGTTCTTCCCCGCGGCAAAACCCGTGATAAACAACCGAATCAAGATAATAGTGTGGATCGGATTTATTTAACAGGTAGTAATCAACACTTCCCTCCCACTTGTCAGGATCCCTTCCATACTTGCGCGCAAGTGCACGGGCATCAAAAACATGTCCCAATCCTGCATTGTATGAAGCAAGAATAAACTTAAGCCTTTCATCCTGATCCTCCATATTATCTTCAAGAACCCCGTTAAGCCATTTTATGTAGCTTACACCTGCACGAATATTATCAACCGGGTCATTTACCTGTCTTACACCAAACCTGCTCGCAGTGGCAGGCATAAGCTGCATCAGACCCTGAGCTCCTGCCCAGCTCTGCACATCTACCCTGAAACTTGACTCCTGGTAAATCATTGACGCAAGTAAACGCCAGTCCCACCCAATCTCTTCGCTGTACTCCTTTATGATCTCATCATACGGCGAAATCCTTCCGGTTGAGAGCGTAAAGTATTCGCTCCTGACCCTTCTGGCGGAATAGGGATTATGAAAGTATTTGGCGTACAAAAACCTGTAATCGTTAGTCTCCCTGAACTCTTTCATCCACCGGTTAATTTCATGCCTCAACGAATCGTCACCTTTTCTTACTGCCCATGCTTGTTTCTGATATAAACTTACAGGCGTTTCAGTGTCCAGAACATCGTAATAGGTAGCATTCACATTTGCCAGATTCTCATCGCTTACAGTATAATCTATCTCTCCTGAAGCAACCATGGCTATCAGATCTTCAACCGGGAGTGATTTTTCAACCACATAAATAGTGTCGCCAATCTCTTCGGAAAGATTTCTGAGCCTGGAAGAAAAGGCAGAGTTATCCTGAATATGCACAGTTTTACCTGCCAGGTCAAGCACGTTCCTGATCATCTCCTTTTCCATGTCACTATTACTCATCTGTTTCCATCCGGCCGGTTTACGCTGTACAAGAACCTGCCGGGTATGATTATGCGGTTCGGTAAAGTCGAATAACCTGTTTCTATCGCCTGTGACTGTGAGATTCATTGCAAGGAGGTCGTATTCACCTTTCTGAAGGTTCTCAAAGCTCTCATCCAGATCATTGCTCACTTTGATGTCAATTTCGACACCCAGCTCATCTGCCATTATATTGAGCAACTCATACTGGTAGCCCATCGGGGCTCCACGGTAAACAAAATAGTTTACAGAGTTATAGTCTGTTACAGCAACAATCCTGTTTTCCTCCCTGAAACGGGAGTAGGTTTCTTCTTCTTCCGTTTCGCTGCAAAAAGACAAAAAGGGTATTATCAAAAGCCCGATTATTAAGTTCCTGTATTTTTTGCCCTTGACAGAAGCCATTTTACGTAACATTATTATTTTATTATTTTAATTTTCAGCATATTGTTAAAAATCCGCAAAGATAACATAACGTTAGTAAAACAAAAATATTTTATTATTGTTCATTCAAAAAAGCCGAAAGTTTCAACAAAGAATCGCGAATTGCCCCTAAGTTCAGTCATAAAAAGTCCACGAAACGCCCAGCTTGAACATCTGCCTGTTCATGGGGTGGTGCAGGACAGTAAAGTATTGGGGGCCCAGAAACCCGGCATTCAGGTGTTCTCCCTTTAAAAACATCCTGAAGCGGTTTTTGTGCTGGAAACTGATGAAAAAGTCGAAATAGGGGTAATTACCAAGCATTTTCTCTTCCTGGATGTAAAATTGTGCTGTGGCAGGCTGGTAAGCATATGCATAAAATGGGGTGTTGTAATATATATCAAACCCTGCCTGTGCCTGAAGCATGCCGTCCAGAAAAAAATGTTCGTAAAAAATTGAGCTGTAGATGGAGATTGCAGGAAGCGGCAGCACACTTTGATTGCCAGATGTCTGATAGTAGATCTTATTCCTGAAATTAAACCTCCAGAGGTTAAGGTCTTTCTTCAACCATGCTGTGACTACCGGAAAGGCTGAACTGTACTGTGCAGGATTTGCAGATCTGTCCATATAAATGTGGTTGTTGAGAACAGCCATTTGAACTCCTGCTTCAAGTTCCCGTTCAGGCATGCTGAGGGAACCGCCGACAGTACTCTGACCGGAATGCCTGAAATCGTTCTCCCACATAAAATGATTGGATGAATAACTGTTTAAAAAAACTGAAGGTTTTGTCTCTTTCTGTTCAATGAAAAGTTTCAAAAGTGAGCGGTTTCGTCCTTCAAGCAGATTAAGCAGAGCTGTTGCTGATATGCTGTATTCTCCCTGCTTGTAACCGCTAAAATAAAGATTTGCTGAACCAGTCAGTTCAAGCCTATCAGAAATGGAGCTTTTGCCGGTCACTACCAATGCATTGTTATGATGGGATGAGCCGGCACGACTGATGAATGTTGTATCTGTCTCTCCCTCACCTAAATAAGTCACAATTGTATCTTGTGGCATACTATAGCTGTATTTGACCATCTCGTTTTTAATGCCGCCTTTCAATGAAAAGCTGAAAGAACGTGTCTGTATACCCGGCAGTTCAGCTATCAATGAGTTGGATATGTTACGGTATGCAGTTGAATCAAGAGTCCTGGATGAGTTTATAAAGAAATTTTCGTAAAAACCGGGAGATGGTGCAGGATCTTCATATGTGCGCCTTAAATTCTCGTAATGAAAAATATGGAAAAGCTTAATCTGTTCAATAGAAAAAATATCATCTTCATCCTCTATTCCGGTTTCAAAAGGAGTAAATGACTGGGAAACGAAAAAATGATTATTCCTGACGATATTTATAACATTATTCAATCTGACTGGAAGGTCGGTTGTTGAAAGTTGCATGTCAGCCAGGCTCCCGTCATCTTCGAGTCCGCCGCTCTCGTTGTTGTTAACAGAGTTAAGGTTGAGTAATGCATGTAGTGAGTACCGGTCAGCAAAGTAGTTGGAAAATAAAGTTATTGCATTTGTCCGTACTTCCTGCTCCCTGTACTGTCCTTCTGAATTGATATTAAAATACCTGAATCCGAGGTTAAAATCGGGTGTCACATTTTGTGTATGCAGCACTCCGAAATTTTTTTCATTTTCGTCGCTTGGACCTCCGGTTGTGAAATCGAGTTTTGAAAACGGTCTTCTTGTATCGTAAAAAACCGCCTTATCAGGATGATGGAGGTATAGCTTGAAAGGGTCGAGAAATATCAGGTCGTTATTCCTGGTGAACCTTTTCTTAAATATATTGGACTTGCTTGCCAGTCCGGCATTCCCTAAAAATGAAGCCGATATACTGTGACTGAAAACAGGATTATGTACCTGGAAAGAGGTGAGAAATGTATCAATGCCTGCAGGTTTTTCGGTTGTATAAAAATCTCCCAGTTTCCATGCATTTATAATCTGTTCCGGCTCCGGTCCTTCATTTGCTTCTTCTTCGCTCTGACCGGAAGCCTTCAACACCGTTGTTGATAAAAGCAGTAAAACAGCAGCAAGTTTTAAAAATGGCAGTCTGCTCATCTCATAATGATTATCCGGACAAAAATTCCTTCAAAAGTAATGAAAGGAAATCACAATTGCACATTGCAATCGAGTAGGAGGAAAATAAAATAGTTTTCCTCCTATTTTATTTTCCGACCTCTCACACCACCGTACGTACGGTTCTCGTATACGGCGGTTCCTTATTTCACAACTCTTACCGCTTCA
>SLCF01000093.1 GCA_007125955.1 Bacteroidales bacterium
AAAAACACCTGCGGCTCTTTCGATTTTCACAGGGCTGAAGAGTTGATTGAACTGGGAAGGAAAAACTTTCAAAAAAGCCTGAAGACAGCTAAAATTTCAGCATAATGACACTAAATTTACCCGGCAATCCTGTTGTGCTTTTTGACGGGATATGCAACCTCTGCTCATCAGCAGTATATTTTATTATTAAACGAGACAGAAAAAGGGTGTTCAGGTTTGTCCCACTTCAGTCAAAAACCGGAATCCGGATAATGGAAGAATATGGTATTGACAGTGCCCGGAATGATTATATTGTTCTTCTTGAAAACGGCAGAGTTTATTCAGCCTCAACCGCAGCACTTAGAATTGCAGGTAAACTGGACGGCTTATGGCCGGTTCTTCGTATTTTTATTATAATACCGGTTCCAATAAGGAATTTTTTTTACAAATTTGTAGCCCGTAACCGTTACCGCTGGTTCGGGAAAAAAAACTCCTGTATTGTGCCGGAGGATTCGATCAGGGAACTGTTTATTGATTATTAACTGCCATATCAAAAAATTAACGAATGAAAAAAATAACCGCTCTAACCATTCATATTTTACTTTTTGCTTCATTTGCAAGCGCGGAATCGGTTGATGAAACAGAAAACGATACCATAACATCCGACTGGGAACAGGGAGCCGAGATGAATTTTGACCTTTCACAGATATCCCTTTCCAACTGGGCATCAGGGGGAGAAAACTCGATTGCCCTGAATTCACACTTTACCTCGTTTATGAATTATTCGGGAGAAACCCTTGGATGGGAGAATTCACTTGAGGTAGCATACGGACTGATAAACAGGGAGCATGAGGATACCCGAAAAAGCAATGACAGGGTTGAATTCTCCTCAAAGATAAACAGAAAAGCCTCAGAAAGGTGGGACTATTCAAGCCTCCTTTCATTCCGCACACAAATGGCCCAGGGGTTTGATTATCCCAATGATTCCATTCCCATTTCCGATTTTCTTTCCCCCGGGTACATTGGTTTGTCTGTGGGGATGAATTACAGGCCTTACGACGATTATTCAATCTATTTCTCTCCCATTGCCGGCAGGACGACAATTGTCAGGGACGAAGAGCTTTCCGAAAAGGGGGCATTCGGGGTTACTCCCGGCAAGAATGCCAAGCACGATTTCGGGGGACTAATAAGGGTGAACTACAAGACAGAACTGATGGAAAATGTGTCTGCCGTATCAAGGCTTGAGCTTTTTTCCGATTACAGCAGGCCCACACAGGTCAACATGGACCTGACCGGACGATTGAGACTGGATATAAACGATTATGTTAAGGCAAACCTTTTTATCCACATGATATACGACCACGATACCATGATAGAGATTGAGGGGGAAGAGGTCGGACCTCGCCTTCAGCTGAAACAGACGTTCGGACTGGGATTTTCTTTCAACCTGTTGTAAGTATGATTTGCCGGCTCTCTTAAATTTCTGAAAGAAAGCTTGAACCGGAACTATCTTTCAGTCTTTCTAACGGCTTGAGTCCTCTTCCCTTTTCCTGTACTTTGCACTCAAAAGTCCCAGCAGCTTTATAAACACCTCCATTGCAAGACTTGTAGCATCAGATATCTCCTTTTTCCTGAGCCGCAAAAGGTAATAAATATAAACACCTGTAAGACAGGTTTCGATTTCGTTTTCAGAGCGCCACTGCTGCCTTGCATTCATATCCCTTATAAGTGGGAGCGCTTGATTGTAAACAGCCAAATATTCGGATTCGGCCGGATCTTTGAGCAACTGCAGATGCAGTGCATTCATGTCGTTAACTATATTTCTCAGAAAACTTACATGCCCGGTTTTCTCAACCTTCTCATTTTTCATAAGGGCTGCCAGGCTGCTGTACCAGTCATATATCTCCTTCCTGGTATTTTCAGGCTGATCGTGCCGGGAAACAATTTGCCTGTCAATCTCCTCCATATTGAAGTTAAACGCCCTTATTGTATCTTCTACCTGCCACATATATATGATATATTCGGCAATATTTTCCTCTCTTTTTTTCTTTGCTATAATCATAGGGCAGAATTTTCCTTTTTTTCTTCAAAATTTTTCTTGCCAGGGATTTAAGCCGTTATTCAGAGTGTTGCGGTAATTATTTGAAAGGGTTCATTCTGTCCATTATACGGCGTTCCCTCTTTGTAGGTCTTCCGCTGCCGGGGTCCCGCCGGACAAAAACAGTATGTTTTTTTACTTTAATCTTATCCAGCTCCTGCTGCGGAGTCAGGTTCCCGGCAAAATCGACTGCAAGCTTTGCCGGCAATCTTTTTTCTGTCAACTCCTTTACTTCATATGTGTAAACCACAGGTGGGCGCTTTACTATAACCCTGTCGCCCTTCTTTGCAGCCCTGGAGGGTTTTACCTGTACATCGTCAATTATCACCCTCCCTTTCCTGCAGGCATCGGTGGCTTTGCTGCGGGTTTTAAAGATCCTGACAGCCCAGAGCCACTTGTCTATTCTTACTTCATTGGGGTTGTCCATACCTTATATCTTCTCCCGTATATAAATCGTTGAAACAGGAACTATATTTCAGAGCGGATCTGAATTTTTGTAACCCGGGTTTGTTAACCGGCTTATATTTCATTTATTGTTGAACATGTTCATTGTTCTCCCGAGGCCAACCGTACCGAAACTTCTGACCGCTTCAGCTACTTTTTCAGCTCTTTCGGTAAACTCCTTTCTTTCTTCATCTGAAAGTTCCCCAAGGACATAGCTTACCTGGGTCCCTCTTGGGAAACCATTGCCTATTCCGAATCTCAACCTCGCATAATCACTGGTGCCCAGTATCTGGTTTATGCTAAGCAACCCGTTATGGCCACCGTCCCCGCCACGGGGCCTGATCCTTATAGTTCCGAATGGTAATGCGATATCGTCGACTATTACAAGCAGATTACCGACAGGGATCTTCTCCTTTTTCAGCCAGTAGTTTACAGCCCTGCCACTGCGGTTCATAAAAGTGGACGGCTTCAAAAGCACAAATATCCTTCCTTTGTGCTTAAACTGCGAAACAAAACCATATCGCCTGTCATCAAAGGAAACTCCGGATTCTTCAGCAATAAAATCCAGCAACATGAAACCTGCATTATGCCTTGTACCGGCATATTTTTCACCAATATTGCCCAGGCCTGTTATAAGGTACTTCAATTTCCCCTTCCGTTATGATCTAACTTTTGTCCTCTTCTCCTCCTTCTGTTCCTGATCCTTCTCCTGATTCACCTGCTTCTTCTCCTTCACCTTCGGCAGCCGCTTCGGCTTCAGCTTCCTCCTCTTCAGGCAAAGCTCCCTTGGATACTCTTGTCAGTTTAACAGATGCCACTACGGAGTTTTTGGAGTGCATTAACTCAAGGTTTGAATAGTCAAGGTCACCGATCTTAATGGAGTTGCCAAGCTTCAATCCTGTCACATCAAGGTCAATCATATCGGGCAGGTGGTTTGGCAGTCCTCTGACCTTCATCCATCTCATCTCACAGAGTAGCTTCCCACCTTCCTTGACTCCTTCGGCAACTCCGCTGAATTGAACAGGAACGTTTACTGTTACCGGCTTATCCTCACGTATCTGGTAAAAATCAATATGGAGAATACTGTCGGTTACAGGATGGAACTGAATATCCTGCAGTACAGCTTCGTATTTTTTCCCTTCAATATCAAGCTTAACCCGGAAAACATTGGGACTGTAAATCATTTTCCTGAAATCGTTCTCATGTGCGTAAAAATGGATATTTTCACCTTCACCATAAATAACACACGGAACATTCCCCTGTGACCTCAGTTTCCTTGAGTTGGACTTTCCGATTTTCTCCCTCAGCTTTCCTTTAATCTCTATTGATTTCATGAAACAACAATAATTAATCAATTAACATTCGGTGTTACTTAAAACCTAAGGGTTTTCCATCACACCATTATCTGTATATAACACTGCAAAACCGGATTCTCTGAAATTTCACAAAACCCGGATTAACAGACGGAAGGGTTTACCCTACCGATTTGAGCTGCAAATATATAAAACTTATTCAATAAATGTGGAACTGATTGACCTGTAATTGTAAACTTTATCAATCACCCTGGCAAAAAGTCCGGCAACAGGGAGCACTTTCAGCTTGGGCGAATCCTTTTTAACCGGGATTGTGTCAGATACAATCACTTCTGTGAGACTTGACTTTTCTATACGTTCAATTGCCGGTCCGGAAAGAACCGGATGAGTGGCAACTGCCCTTACAGATCTTGCCCCCCTTTGTGTCATAAGGTCTGCCGCAAGCACCATAGTCCCTGCCGTATCAATCATATCGTCGACAATCACCACATCTTTGTCCTTAACATCGCCTATGATAGTTATTTCATTGACATAATTGGCTTTTTTCCTTAGCTTGTAGCATATAACCATTTCGCATTTCAGAAAGCGGGAATAAGCATTGGCCCTTTTGGTTCCCCCCATATCGGGTGCGGCTATTACCAGGTTTTCAAGATTCATCTCTTTGATATGGGGGACAAAAATGGATGAAGCGTAAAGATGGTCAACAGGCACATCAAAAAAACCCTGAATCTGATCGGCATGGAGGTCCATTGTCATAACCCTGGATACACCGGCTGCTGAAAGAAGGTCAGTCACCAGTTTCGCGCCTATTGAAACCCTTGGCTTGTCTTTTCTGTCCTGGCGGGCATATCCGAAATAGGGCATTACTGCCACCACCTTGTATGCAGAAGCCCTTTTTGCAGCGTCGATCATGAGAAGCAACTCAAAAAGGTTATCAGTTGGCGGAAAGGTGGATTGAATAATGAACACGACACAGCCTCTTACCGATTCCTCGAAGGATGGCTGGAACTCCCCGTCACTGAAATTTGTGAGTGTCGATTTGCCAAGTTTCTGTCCGAAACTACTGGCAATTTGTTCAGCCAGGTACATTGAAGATGCGCCTGAAAATATTTTTATGGGTGCTCTGCCAGGCATTTTTTTTGGTTTTCAGATTAGCGATTATTGGTATGAGTTGCAAAAGTAAAAAAAATATCGCTATAATGGCAGAAAAAATTTTGAGGGACAAGCTGCTGATTACATTAAGATTTATTCGTCAGCCGGTATGCTCTGTTTGTCTCATCTATGAATTCAAGAATCTCTTCGCCCCCCTCCCTTTTAGCTGAAGAAGTGTAAAAAAAACGGGGAAGCTCATCCCAATCGTGAAAAAGCCTTTCCCTGAAATGTGTGGCATTCTTTTCAAGGCGGTTGACAGAGATCTTGTCGGTTTTGGTAAACACGACCACAAAAGGCACCCCGTTAATTCCAAGCCACTTTATAAAGGAGAGGTCGGACGACTGAGGCTCAAGGCGCGAATCAACCAGAAGGAAGAGGCAGGCCATTTTTTTGCTGGCAATAACATACTGTTCAATGAGCTTCCCGAAAACTTTCCTGTTTTTCTTTGATGTTTTGGCATATCCGTACCCTGGCAGGTCTACAAGAAACCAGCTGTCATTTATCAGGAAATGATTAATAAGCCGGGTTTTGCCCGGAGTTGAAGATGTTTTCGCAAGATCTTTCCTGTTGGTAATCATATTTATAAGTGATGATTTGCCAACATTCGACCTGCCGGTGAATGCATATTCCGGCAGCGGGTCTCCCGGGCAGTCGCTTAATGAAGCGGAACTTTTTACAAACAGAGAAGACTTTACCTTCATTAATACGGTTATTTTTTCATGTCTGACATGAACCTGTCGGTATCAATAATAAAGCGGGTGTGAGTGCCTTTGCCAATTAGTCCGCCCCGGTCGCTTGCCTCAACATGAAACACCAGCTTCCTCCCTTCAACTTCCTCAAGAGTCGCTTCACACGTTACATCTTCCCCTACAGGGGTGGGTTTTACATGCTTAACGTTCACTTCGTTACCTACGGTATTTTGCCCTTCTTCAAGGTAAGGTGCAACCGCTTCAAGTGCAGCTTTTTCCATAAGTGCTATCATTGCAGGAGAAGCAAAAACCTCTACCAAACCTGATCCGTAGTGCCTGGCTGTATCGTTAGGGCCTACTGTTATTTGCAGCTTTTTTTTAATACCGGTCTTCAATTTTTCCATATGCGCTTTTTCAAACTGTTTTCCCGATGGCTCCGGCATTTTGCCGGTCGTCCTGTTTTATATATGTTTCCAGCAACACCGCCCTGCTTTTTGTATAAAGCAAAAGCCTGACTGTATCTGCAGGTATAAGTACCGTTTCCCCTTTTCTGACCCGACAGGTATGATCTCCATATCTTATTTCAAACTCCCCTTCCAGGCAGATGTAGATAACAAAAGAGTCGATTTCACTGTAATCCCTTTCGGTTTTCCTGTCGAAATCCAACACCCCGGTTGTGAAATAACGGCTGTTGGCAAGAAGTGATAATTCATTCCTTCTCTTTTCATATATGGTTTTGTAATTCTCATACTTTTTGAAATCGATCGCATCAAGTGACAGGTCAACGTGCAGTTCGCGGGATTCCCCCTTATCATCAAGCCTGTCCCAGTCATATACCCTGTAGGTTATATCTGACGATTGCTGTATTTCGGCAAGAAGTACACCTTTCCCGATAGCATGAATCCTGCCTGCAGGAATGTAGAAAACATCACCAGGAGCAACTTTTTCAATGTTGAGGATTTGAGGCAGGGTTTTACCGTTTAACCTTTCGAGGAACTCCTCCCTTGTAACATCCCTGCTGAAACCTGAAACAAGTGATGCATCTTTATCAGCCTGAATCACATACCACATTTCAGTTTTCCCCATAGTCCCGTGCCGTTCAAGTGCGAGATCATCGCCCGGATGAACCTGAAGGGAAAGGATATCAGAGGCATCAATAAACTTCACCAGCAGCGGAAATTCCGTTCCGAACCTTTCATATACATTGCCCCCCAACAACTCATCCATATATATTTCTGTAAGTTCATTCAGATTATTGCCTTTTAAAAAACCGTTTGAAACAACAGAAACACTTCCGGAAACAGCTGACACTTCCCAGCTCTCTCCAATCCTCGTGTTTTCCGGAAGATCCTTTCCAAAATAACTCTTCAGTTTACGGCCGCCCCATATGCGCTCCTTGAAAAGGGGCTCAAACTTAAAAGGATATAGCACACTCATGGACCTGTTTTTTCACAAATGTAAATAAAATTTTCCATCTGATTAGGTATTCAAAATGAGAGAACGTTTACATGGAGATCGACGAAGTCAATTTTTTCATCATAAATTTTTGCAGTCAGATGAATTCCCCATGATTCTGAAGACACACAAAAAAACATGAATAGTGTGGGGAATCTATGGGATTGAAAAGCTAAAGTTCAAAATCTTAATTCAGTAAAATGCTGATAACTAATCTACTAAACATAAATTATGCGAATAAAACAGTTTTATTGGAGGCGAAGCGGTTCATTCTGTAAGTCAGGATAGTAAGCTCCCGATTTATAAACGGCAAAGCGGGTTATGCTGTTTTGACATTTCAGGAAAAGGTGAAACTGACAATGCTCTTCACGAATTTCCCGGGCTGCTCAACATGAAGCCAATGCCCTGCTCCGGAAAGCGTTTTTATTTCGGCCTGGGGAAAAATTTTCCTGATCGCCGGGAAATCTTCATCCTTTATATAAGGTGACCTTTCGCCCCTGATGAACAATACCGGAAAGCCACTGACAGGTATGGAAAAACCGGGACAGCTGCTGTTTATTCCATCCATAATATTGTCCAGTTCCTTAATCAGGACATCCAGATTGATCCTCCAGCCAAAGCTCTTATCTTCATTACGTTTCAAATTTTTCAGCAGGAATTGCCTTATACGCTGATTTTTAACTGTTCCGGAAAGCCTCTTGTCTGCCTCAGCCCGGCTTCCGGCAGAATCAATGTCTATCGCCTTCATTGCCTGGAGCACAGCGGCATGATAAGCTCTGCCTTCGCTTTGCCTGCCGGTACCTGAATAGGATACCGGAGCTATATCCGCTACAATAAGCTGTTCAACCCGTTCAGGATAATGGCCGGCAAAACAAACCGCCACCTTTCCTCCCATCGAGTGCCCTAAAAGTGTTGCTTTTTCAACTGAAAGTTTGTCAAGAAGTTCCAGCAGGTCATCGCGCATTACCTCATAGTTGTGAACATCAGAGTGAAACGTGCGTCCGTGGTTACGCAGGTCAACAACATAAACCCGGAAGTGATTTGAAAGAGACCTGGCTGTTTTCATCCAGTTATCTGATGAACCGTAAAGCCCGTGAATTATAACAAGCGGAGGTCCTTCACCAAGTTCTCTGTAATACAATTCCATATGGCGCTTTTTATCAAGCAATTATTCGCTTCAGACGGGAAAGGTACATCTGGATTGTATTTTCAAGTCCGAAATAGAGCGAGTCGGATATAAGAGCATGGCCTATTGACACTTCAAGGAGCCCAGGCACATTCTCATGAAAAAACCTGAGGTTCTCAAGGTTGAGGTCGTGACCGGCATTGAGCTCCAGACCATTTTCTCTTGCAATTCCGGCTGCATCAACAAAGGGTTTTACCGCATTCTCCCTGTCTTCAGCGTAAGCAGTAGCATAAGCCTCTGTATATAACTCCACCCGGTCTGTACCGGTGACGGCAGCATGAACTATATTTTCAGGTATTGTGTCAATAAAAATTGAGGTTCTGATCCCCTTCTCCTTCAAACGTGAGATCACATCTTTCAGGAAGTCGCGGTTTTTCAATGTATCCCATCCCTGGTTTGAGGTAATGGCATCGGGTGGGTCGGGGACAAGTGTAACCTGGTGAGGCACTACTTTCAATACAAGCTCAAGAAAAGCAGGTGAAGGATATCCTTCAACATTGAACTCGGTTTTCACAAGTGGTTTGAGATCTTCAACATCCCTGTACCTTATGTGTCTTTCATCCGGCCGGGGATGCACGGTTATCCCCTGGGCGCCGAACCTTTCACAGTCAACTGCAGCTTTCAGCAAATCGGGTAAATTGCCTCCCCTTGCATTTCTTAATGTGGCAATTTTGTTTATATTTACGCTGAGTCTGGTCATACTATTCTTATATTAAGATCGTTTTGATTTTGCAAAATTAATAGTATTTTACGTTTTTGAAACAATTTTTTATGCTGGCAAGAGATCTCATATCTGACATTGTACCATCAATAAGAACATCCGACACAGGATCAGAAGCATTGAGCCTGATGGAAACCTTCAGGGTATTCCATTTGCCGATTGTAAATAACGTTGAGTTTCTGGGTCTGATTTCAGATAGTGATATATACGACCTTAACATGATTGACGAGCCAATTGGAAATCACAGGCTATCACTGTTCAGTCCCTTTGTATACAAAAACCAGCATATTTATGAAGTGGTTGAGATAGCTTCAAGACTGAGCCTTTCGGTTATACCGGTTCTCGATGAGAACAGGCATTACCTTGGCCTGATAACACAAAACGATCTGTTGCAATATGCGGCAAAGCTGTTTGCGCTCAAAAACCCCGGAGGGATAATTGTCCTTGAGATCAATCAGAACGACTATTATCTCAGTCAGATTGCCCAGATAATAGAAAGCAACGATGTAAGGATACTGAGCATCTATGTCTCTTCAAGCGAAGATTCCACCAAAATGAATGTGACCATCAAGGTAAACAGGAACGACCTTGCTCGTGTTATTCAGACCTTCATACGCTATGACTACAATATAAAGGCTTCATTTATGGAAGATGAAGAACTTGAAAGTTTTTACAAAAACCGCTATGAAGAGTTCATGCGTTACCTGAATGTTTAGACATTTAACATGAAGGCACTGTAAAAAACAATTACCCATATGAAGATTGCGGTATACGGAAGAAGCTTCTCAAAAGATTTCTCAGGGAATGTAAGGGAACTGTTCCGGAAACTAAAAGGTTACAACGTTAATATTGCGGTTTTTGCCCCTTTCTACAGATTCCTGAAGGAGAAGGCAGGTTTCGACCCGGAGGTGCATTCAACCTATTCAGGTTACGAAGATTTTGAAACTGGAACCGATTTTGTTCTGTCAATTGGCGGCGACGGAACAATTCTTGAAAGTATATCACTGGTTAGAGATACCGGGATCCCCATTATCGGCATTAACAGCGGAAAGCTTGGATTCCTTGCAAGCATTGCAAAAGAGGAAATCAATGAGGCAATTGACAATATAATGAAAGGAAATTATTCCCTTGAGGAAAGAAGTCTAATACAGATTGTCTCGCCTGAAAATCTTTTCGGTAATTTCAGCTATTGCCTTAATGAGATCACCATTCAGAAAAAAAATTCAAAAATGATAACCATTCACACCTATCTGAACGGTGATTTTCTTAACTCCTACTGGGCGGACGGACTTATTATCTCAACCCCAACCGGTTCAACAGCCTACTCTCTGAGCACAGGGGGCCCCATAATAACCCCGGATTCCGGTGTTTTTATTGTTTCGCCTATAGCGCCGCATAACCTTACAGTGAGACCGCTGGTAATACCGGACAAAAATGAGATCACTCTTGAAGTGGACTTCAGGTACAGCGAGTTTCTTGTTTCAATGGATTTTTATACGTCCAGTCTTGAAAACAGCATGAAAATTGTTTTGAAGAAAGCACCATTTACAATAAGGCTGGTTAACCTGAATTACCAGAATTTTTACAGCACACTCAGGAACAAACTCATGTGGGGAGTTGATAAACGCAACTGATGTTTTGAGAGGCGGCTTGCATATTGAAAATAAAAAACAATTTCCCTCATTGTTAATGTTTAATTTTTAAATAAATTTATAACTTGCTACGTTAAAAACTCTTTTAATACTAAAAGTCGGGGAAACAGGATTTTTTTTTTGTTTTTTCCAAACGTATACCTGTTATTTACGTAGAAATATATTAAACAAAAGCTAAAATATTCGGGATGGTAAAGAAAGCACTGCTGTTTTTATCACTTTTTGCTGCTTCTGCATTAATTACCTGGTCGCAACCATGGCGGTCTACCCCTTTTGAAATTTATGGTGGACTGGGAACTGCAAATTATTTCGGGGATATCGGAGGCACACCCGATGAAGACAACCTCTACGGTATAAAGGATTTTGAGTTTCTGCAAACACGGCCATCACTCACAGCAGGCCTGAGGTATAACTTTCACTATTTGTTTTCGTTGAATACGGGTGTTACATTTGGTTGGCTCAGCGGAAACGATGAGGGGGGACGTAATGAAGCAAGGGGTTATACTTTTAATACACTCTTTTTTGAACCTTCAACCAAAGTGGAAGTATACTTCCTGAAGGATTATCCCTTCAGGGCAAGAAGAACCGACAGAAAAGGAAGAATTGCAAGTTATTCTACGCTATCAACATACTTTTTTGGAGGTTTCGGAGGAATCTTCTTTCAGGTAATACCGAACGATGCATTGAAAGAGAGGCGGGAACGGGACAATATACAACACGGAAATGCTGCCCTGGTTTTGCCCGTTGGACTGGGTCTCAAGCTGGGCATTGGTTATGAGACCGATATTGGTATAGAGATAGGAGGAAGATACACTACAAGCGATTATATTGACGGATTCACTTCAGATTTTGCCAGGCACAATGATGTTTACTACATTACAACCATAAATCTGGTGTACAGGTTCAGCGAGTTTTAGCCGTGTCATCGTTTTTCGTTCAAATCTTTTTGAAATGAAAAAATCAGCAATAATCATAACTTCCCTTCTTTTTTCATTTTATGCGGTTGCGCAGGAAGGTATTGAATTTGGTGGTTTCACCGGCACATCCTACTATATGGGGGATATAAATCCTTCCAAACATTTTTATTCTGTCTCCCCTGCTTTTGGTGGTTTGATGAAATACAACCTCAACGAACACTATTCGGTAAGGACATCTGTAAATTTCGGACGGCTTTTTGCAGATGACAATGATTTTGACAAAGCTATGCAGCAACACAGGGGAGCCTCTTTTGAAACAGGTTTTATGGATCTGTCCCTGATGATGGAATTCAATTTCCTGCCTTTTGAAACAACTATCTTCAGAAAAGGATTCAGTCCTTTTGTTGCCGGCGGAATCTCTTACATGTTTATTGCAGGAAACTCCGGCCCTTCATCAAGTTACCTCAACCTCCCGTTCGGTGTCGGTATAAAATACGGAATATCCAAAAAAGTGACAATTGGTGCCGAATGGCTTATGAAAAAAACTTTTTCCGATGAAATTGACGGAATAATAAATTTCGGTCAAAAAACCGATCCTTCTTTGATTCATAATAATGATTGGGTATCTTTGGCAGGTTTTTTCATTACGATCAAACCTTTTGAAAGAAAGGGAGATTGTCCTGTGTACTGGTAACATTTAAACAGAATGTCACTGAAGGATAAAATAATAATCAGCAAACTGCCTGAGCATATTGCCGTAATAATGGACGGTAACGGACGCTGGGCAAGGGAAAAAGGCTATGAGCGGATATTCGGGCACCAGAACGGGGTAAAGGCGGTAAGAAATGTTGTTGAAGCTGCAGGAGATCTGGGTTTAAAGTACCTTACCCTGTTTGCATTTTCCAAAGAGAACTGGTGCAGGCCAAGAAGCGAAATCGATGCTTTGATGGATCTTATGGCCACAACCATTAATTCAGAGACTGAAACACTAATTAAGAACAACATCCGTTTGTTAATAATTGGAGACCGGGTTCGTTTGCCCTCGCGTATTAACGGGGAGTTGAATGAGGTAACGGAGGCAACCAAAAATAATACCGGACTGACTCTCGTTATTGCATTAAGTTACAGTTCAAGATGGGAAATTACCCGGGCAACGGCAAAAATTTGTGAGGATATTAAAGCCGGAAAACTAAAGGAGATAAATGAAGAGATTTTCAACAGTTACCTGGCAACATCCGGGATCCCTGACCCCGAGCTGCTTATAAGAACCAGCGGGGAGTTCAGGATAAGCAATTTCCTTTTGTGGCAAATTGCTTATGCAGAAATGTATTTTACAAAAACACTTTGGCCTGATTTTGGAAAGGAAGATTTTTACGAAGCAATTATAAGTTTTCAGAACAGGGAAAGAAGGTTCGGTAAAACGGGCGAACAATCAAAATGAAAGTATAACAACCAAAAGGGAAGATGAAGATGTTGAAAAGAATTAAATTTTTACTTATCCTGGTCTTGTGCGGCACTTTTTTGAATGCCCAGGAGACCGAACTGCCGGTAATGGATTACTCCTCCCCCCGGGATTACATTATAGGCGGCATTACTGTATCCGGGGTGAACTACATTGATCATTACGTTGTGATCGGGTTGTCCGGACTGGAAGTCGGGAGCAGGATAACCGTCCCGGGCGAAGCCATATCCGGTGCAATTGAAAAACTTTGGAACCAGGGGCTCTTTTCGGATGTAAGGATTACTGCAACAAAAATCGAGAACAACAACATTTACCTTGACATATACCTGGAAGAGCCTCCCAGGTTGTCAACCTTCACTATAGAAGGATTGAGAAGATCTGAAGAACAAGATCTTACAAAAAAACTCAATCTCCGAAGCGGAACCATGGTGACCAGTAACACTCTTAACAAAACCGAAAATACAATAAATACATTCCTTATTTCCAAAGGATTTTTCAATGCCGATATAAACATAAATGTTGCCGACGACCCGGAATTGCCAAATCGTGTTATTCTGGATATTGATATAGACAAAAATGACAGGGTAAGGATAGCGGATATAAATTTCAGCGGGAATGAGGCTTTTTCCGATTTCCGGCTTGAAAGAAATATGAGTAATACCAAGAAAAGAAGCCTTCTCAATATCTTCAAGTCGTCAAAATTTATACGGTCGGATTTTGAAGAAGACCTTGAGGAGATTATTACATGGTACAATGAAAACGGTTACAGGGATGCAAAAATAGTTGCAGATTCGGTTTACCTGATTAGCGAAAACCGTATTGAAATTGACATTGATATCGAAGAGGGGAAAAAATACTATTTCAGGGAGATTGACTGGGTTGGCAACACAAAATACCCGTCAGAATACCTGGAATTTGTACTGGGAATTGAAAAAGGTGATGTTTATGATCAAACAAGGCTGACCAGCAGGCTTCAGTTGGATGACAACTCTGTAAGCTCACTTTATCTTGATGACGGATATCTCTTTTTCCAGGTAGTCCCGGTTGAAACCCGGGTTGAAGAAGACTCTATTGACCTTGAGATGAGGATCAGGGAGGGTGAGCAGGCAAGGATAAACCGGATTATCATTACCGGCAATGATAAAACAAATGAGCATGTTATACGCAGGGAGCTCAGGACAAAACCGGGACAGCTGTTCAGCAAGACCGCCATCATAAGGAGCCAGCGTGAGCTTGCCAACCTTGGGCATTTTAACCCTGAAGCCCTTGATGTAAGGCCAATACCAAACCCTGACGACGGTACAGTTGACATAGAATATGTTGTAGAAGAACAGGCTAATGACCAGCTTGAAATATCCGGAGGATGGGGTGCAGGAATGCTTATTGGCACTCTTGGGGTGCGTTTTAACAACTTTTCAACAAGAAATATTTTCAACAAGGATGCCTGGAGGCCTTTGCCGTCGGGTGACGGGCAAACTCTAAGCATACGCGCCCAGTCAAACGGATCGTATTACCAGGCTTACAATATCAGTTTTATTGAACCATACGTGGGAGGTATAAAGCCCAACTCTCTGTCACTTTCAGCTTTCCATACTATACAAACTGACATATATGACCGGACAGTACAGGAGGGCTCTTCAATAAAGATATCTGGGGCTTCTGTCGGTTTCGGACAGCGTCTTAGCAAGCCTGACGATTTTTTTACACTTTATAATGAAATAAGCTACCAGAATTATAACCTGAACGAATGGACTGGTTACTTCCTTTTCTCAGACGGGCAGTCGAATAACCTGAGCTTTAAGACATCATTCGGCAGGAACTCCATAGACCAGCCTATCTATCCCCGCAGGGGAAACACCTTTAACCTCACTTTGCAACTGACACCACCCTATTCGTTAATAAACGACAAGGATTATACTCAAATGGATCCTCGCGAGAAATACAAATGGATTGAATACCATAAATGGACTTTTGAAGGGAAATGGTACACCAGTATTGCAGGTGATTTTGTATTCTATTCAGGGGCACAGTTCGGTATTCTCGGGCATTATAACAGCGATATAGGACCGTCACCCTTTGAAGGATTTGACATTGGAGGAGACGGTATGACAGGATACAACCTTTACGGAAGGGAAACAATATCATTGAGGGGTTACGAGAACGGTTCCATCACGCCGATAAGGGACGGAAGCAAGGCCGGTAACCTTTACAATAAATTTACAATGGAGTTAAGATACCCCATATCACTTAATCCGCAGGCAACGATATACGTACTCGGGTTCATTGAAGGGGGTAATGCATGGTATAACACAAGGGAATTTGAGCCGTTTTCAATAAAACGTTCGGCAGGTATTGGTGTAAGGGCATTCCTGCCCATGTTCGGTATGCTGGGTGTTGACTGGGGCTACGGGTTTGATGAGATACCTCACAGGCCCGGGGCCAATAAAGGACAGATTCACTTTGTGCTGGGACAGGAATTCTAAAATTTTAACCAAAATAGCGACCAATGAAAAAAATAGTCCTTATAACAGCAGTTCTTCTTTTATCATTACAGGCCAGCAGCCAGGCTCAGCGTTATGCATTTGTTGACACCGATTATATCCTTAACAATATACCTGCATACAGGTCAGCCCAGGAGCAAATGGACGAGCTTATAGCCGGATGGGAAAAGGAGATAGAGGATATATACAACAGAATTGAGCAGATGTACCGCAATTTCCAGTCGGAAAGAGCACTTATGTCGGAAGAGATGAGAAAAAGAAGGGAAAATGAAATAATCGGCCTGGAAGCTGAGGCCAAAGAGTTGCAGCACAAATATTTCGGACCGGAAGGGGAAATGAACCAGAAGCAGGAAGAGCTTATCGGTCCCATACAGGATCAGGTTTACAATGCAGTTGCAGAAATTGCAGAAGAGGGGAATTATGCCGTTATATTTGATATGGCAAACTCACCCACACTTCTGTACACCGATCCGAGATACGATCTCAGTGATGAAGTTCTTGCAAAACTGGGTTACTGACATCGAAACTTATCAAATATCCTGAGCCGGAGTCGATTTTTAAACTGAAATATAAACTAGAAATATTATTCAGCATATTAAATAAAAACAAATATTGATTACTAATTGTTAAAAATTTAAATTGTCGAGATGAAAAAAATTTTAAAACCGTTATTTCTGGTCGCATTATTGTTGATGATCGGAGCAGGCAGTTACGCCCAGCAGAATCTAAAATTCGGGCACATAGACTCAAATGAGCTTCTCAGGAATATGCCTGAAAGGGAGGCAGCACAAAGGGAATTGCAGAAAGAGGAAGAGAAGCTGATAGAACAGCTGGAGTTTATGCAGGTTGAATTCAATCAGAAGCTTCAGCAATTTACTGAACAGCAGGACACTCTCACATCACTTGTGAGACAGATGAGAGAAAGGGAGCTGAATGAGATCCAGGAAAGAATAAGGCAATTCCAGGCAACTGCCCAGGAAGATCTCCAGAGAAAGCAGATGGAGTTGCTGCAACCAATTTTCGAAAAAATTGAAAAAGCAATTTCAAAAGTTGCCGAAGAGGAGGATTTGATATATGTTTTCGATATAAGCGGAAATTCTATTTTATATCACGGCAATCAGAGCATGGACATTCAGCCTCTTGTTAAAAGAGAGCTGGGAATTGAATAATCCCTTTGCGATGCTCAGAAAAAATACCATCCTTTCAGTGGGATGGTATTTTTTTCTATCTGCCGGTTGATCTGACTTCAAATTTGCCTATAAGAATTTAATTACTTTTCTTTGTTGCAGATCAATTTGATATAAGAGCATTTACTATAATGAGACTACAGCCAGATCAGCCGCTTGGCATATTTGATTCAGGCCTGGGAGGTCTAACTGTTGCTTCGGCAATCAAGCAGTTACTCCCGGATGAGCAGATTATCTACTTTGGTGACACTGCTCACCTGCCATACGGGGATAAATCATCAGACTCGATAATTCATTATTCGGGCAAAATAGCAGAATTCCTGCTTGAACGTAACTGCAAAACAGTACTGGTAGCATGCAACACCGCATCAGCAACAGCCTATGCCGGTCTCCTCGACAAATTTGGTGACAAGGCTCTGGTAATGGATGTTATTGATCCGGTAGTAGACTACGTAACCGAAAAATTCCCTTCATCAAAAACAGGAGTGATCGGAACAAAGAACACAATAAACAGCAACACCTATCCTCTCAACATAAGGGAAAAGATACCAGTGGCAAATGTTGTTTCAATGGCCACGCCGCTGCTTGTCCCAATGATAGAAGAAGGCTTCATATACGACGATATAAGCAATGCCATAATAAGGTCATATCTTTCAAATGAATTGCTTGACGGGATTGAAGTGCTTATCCTGGGTTGCACTCACTATCCCATAATCAAGAACCAGATCAGAAAATATTATAATTTCCGTATTGAGGTAATCGATTCTGCAGAAATAGTTGCAAGACACCTTAAGGAAAAGCTCGCATCTGAAAATCTCCTTGCAAGTGAAAGAAAATCGGAAGACTTGTTTTATGTATCAGATTTCACCGAATACTTCGGGAAAATTGCAAGGATGTTTTTTGACAGCAACATCAATCTCTCAAAATCGGACCTCTGGAAATAGCCTTCATTACTTCATATACCAGTGTGTATAATTTACATATTTATCGGCAATACGCATAATCTGATCCCTTGACTGTCCGGGGTCCACTTTTTTAATGAACCTGGCGGGAACCCCGCCATAAACAGATCCGGGTTCAATAAGAGTTCCCTCCAGAACTACAGAACCTGCAGCTATTATTGAATTTTCACCAACCTTTACATTATCCATAAGAATTGCCCCCATACCGATCAGCACATTGCTCTCTATTTCTGCACCGTGGATAATCACATTGTGACCAACCGAAACATTGTCGCCTACCTTTACTGTTGTCTCTTCGTAGGTGCAATGCAAAACTGAATTGTCCTGAATGTTAACCCTGTTACCAATCCTTATGGAGTTCACATCACCCCTTAAAACCGTGTTGAACCAAATACTGCAGTAGTCACCTGTTACAACGTCTCCGACCAGCGTGCTGTTTTCTGCAAGAAAACAGCTATTGCCTGTTTCCGGGCGGAAACCTCTTACTTCTACTATAAGTGCCATATTATCGCTTTTAAAAATTGCATTTCGATTTAATAATCCATTATAGATATTGATGACAAAACAGAGCTAAAAAAATTGATCTGTATCAGCCATTTTACCTTTACGAAAAATACGGATTTTATTATTTAGTATCCCGGAAAATATTAACTTTGTGAATGTATTACACTTAATGTTAATTATCAAATAACGGATTTGCTTTTAAAATGATGCATATAAAGTCAACTGGTTTTATATGCAACATTGTTTTATAAAGGTGATTGTTTTTGGCCGTCCCTTTATTCGGGCAAAGATTATTCCATACAGATATTCCGCATAGTGTAATGCACTATTAATTATACAAATAACAGATTATTAACTTATTGATAACTATTTCACTAATGAGCAAAAACAGTAAGGTTGTAGAAAAGGAATCGGCAGTTATAAAGTTCGTAGGTGATTCCGGTGACGGAATGCAGCTGACCGGTTCTCTTTTTTCTGATACCGCAGCCCTTTTCGGGAATGACCTTGCCACCTTCCCGGATTATCCCGCGGAGATCAGGGCGCCTCATAACACTATTTTCGGGGTTTCTGGTTTCCAGGTACAAATTGGCAGTATAAAGATCAATTCTTCTGGTGATTTCTGCGACGTACTTGTTGCAATGAATCCCGCTTCTCTGAAAGCAAACCTCAAATGGGTAAAAAAGAACGGTATTATCATTGTCGATTCTGATTCATTTGACAAAAAAGCACTTGCAAAGTCGGGTTATGAAGAAAACCCCCTTGAAAACGGCAGTCTGGATGACTACAAGGTGGTAAAAGCTCCTGTTTCAACTATTGCCAAAGAGAGCCTTTCAGGCCTTTCCCTTTCTCCAAAAGCGGCATTGAGAAGCAAGAATATGGTAGCATTAGGGATAACAGGATGCCTTTTCAATCAGGATATAAACTCAACCTATAAATTCATTGAAAAGAAGTTTAAAGACAAGGATACAGTTATTGAAAGCAACAAGAAAGCGCTTGCTGCAGGTTACGATTATGCCAGGAAAAATGAAACGTTTGAAACTACATTTTTTGTTCCGAAAGCCGATTTTCCAAAGGGAAGATACAGGAACATAACCGGAAACGTTGCAACTGCATGGGGTTTTCTGGCTGCCGCCGAGCGTTCCGGCCGGGAGCTTTTCCTCGGATCATATCCGATAACACCTGCAACTGAAATACTTATTGAGCTTGCAGAGCATAAATCTCTTGGTGCCAAGGTTTTTCAGGCTGAAGACGAAATAGCGGGCATCTGTTCAGCAATTGGTGCCAGCTACACAGGAGCCCTTGGTATCACCACAACATCAGGTCCCGGCTTTTCTCTCAAGAGTGAAGCAATAGGCCTGGCAGTAATAACTGAATTACCGCTGGTAATAGTAAACGTACAGAGGGCGGGGCCATCAACCGGGATGCCTACCAAATCTGAGCAATCCGATCTTATGCAGGCTCTCTACGGACGTAACGGGGAATGTCCCGTTATTGTCATCTCAGCCTCATCTCCTGCCAACTGTTTTTACTATGCATACGAAGCGGCCAAGTTGTCAATAGAACATATGACGCCTGCAGTTCTTCTGACAGAAGGATCTCTTGGAAATGGATCGGAGCTTTTCAGGATTCCAAGTGTTGAAGATCTTCCGGAGATCACTCCTCCGATAGCCAAACCAAATGATCCTGAATATAAACCATATGCAAGGGATCCTGTAACCCTGGCAAGAAAATGGGCTCTGCCGGGGACAGAGGGATTAAGACACCGTATAGGCGGACTTGAAAAATTCAATATTGAGGGTAATCCCACAACAGATCCGCTGAATCATGAACTTATGACCAAACTCAGGGAGGATAAAGTAAAAAGGGTTGAAAACTATATTCCCGAGCAACCAATAGTCGGCGAAGATTCCGGAGACCTGCTTGTTATTGGCTGGGGCAGCACATTCGGTCCGATAAACACTGCCGTTAAACAGCTTCAAAGTGAAGGCAAAAAAATCTCACATACCCATTTTCATTACATAAAACCTTTCCCTAAAAATACCGGGGAGATATTACGGAATTTCAAAAAGATCCTGGTTTGCGAACTGAATGCAGGCCAGCTTGTGAAACATCTCAGAATTGAGCACCCGGAACATCAATATCTTCAGTACAACAAAATACAGGGATTGCCATTTGTTGTTCATGAATTAAAAGAAAAATTTAACGAAATTTTATAGGAGAAATAATACTATGTCCAGAATAAGAGTACCACTTTCCGAAGTAAAGCTTACCAAAGAAGATTTTGTAAGCGACCAGATCGTAAAATGGTGTCCCGGCTGTGGAGGGCACGCAATATTGAAGGCCGTGGAAACCGCATTTCCTGAAACGGGCTTCAGGAAGGAAAACTTTGCCTTTATTTCAGGAATCGGCTGTTCTTCAAGATTCCCTTACTACATAAATACCTATGGTATACACGGGATTCATGGAAGGGCAAATTCAATAGCTTCAGGTGTAAAAATTGCCAATACCGGACTCAGCGTATGGATCACCACAGGTGACGGGGACTCAATGGCTATCGGAGGAAACCATTTCATCCACACAATAAGGAGGAATATTGACGTTAATATACTCCTTTTCAATAACCAGATCTACGGGCTGACGAAGGGGCAATATTCCCCGACCACCCCCAAGGGACAGATAACAAGAACTTCCCCCTATGGAACTATCGAGCATCCATTTAATCCGGCAGGTCTGGTAATGGGGGCGATGGGTACTTTCTTCGCCAGGGTGCTGGATTCAAATGTGAAGATGATGACCGAGGTTGTCAGGGAGTCTGCCAAACATGACGGCACCGCGGTGGTGGAAATACTGCAGAACTGTATAATATTTGCTGACAAAGCTTTCTCATATCTCACTGACAAGGAGCAAAAAGACGATTTCCAGATCCATCTCAAACATGGCGAACCAATGCTGTTCGGAAAGAATAACAGCAAGGGGATAGTTCTGAGGGACAACCGGCTGCAGATTATAAAAGTAGGCGAGAACAAACAGGATGACAAGAATATTCTGATACACGACCAGTATGAGCCTGATCCCGGTATACACAGGATGCTCGGATTCATGCGTCCGCCTGAAATGCCTCGTGCTTTTGGTGTAATCAGGGCAGCCAGGTTTGACACATACGATCATCTGATGGAAGATCAGATTGACAATGCTAAAAAGAGATCCGCTATAAAGTGTGTTGACGATCTGCTGAACAGCGGAGAAACATTTGAAGTTAACTAATACGGTCCCGGCGGTAAAGAATTACTTTGTTGCCGATTATTTGACGGTGGTATCTATCTTCAGGGGTCTTGCGTTTCACGTAAGACCCCTGAGTCCGTTAGGTACAGAACCCTCTCATACGGCATGTCATAAAATCCTCTGTTTAACCTGCAGGAGGATGTGGTGTAAAAAACCAACAGAAATCGATTTCCATACGGCATTCAGCCAACCCCTTTATCTCATTTAAAAAATATTATTAATTCCTCTCAACAAGATATTGCAGATATTTGTTTATATTTCAAAGTTCCATAAAATGAGCTTTGAAATACAACTCAAAAAGGGGGCTATGTTCTAAAATATGTTTTTTTAAAAAATTGGTACAAAGTTTGGTATAATTAATAATTGAGTCTATCCGTTTTCATTTAACAGAAGATTCAGGTTTTACTAACAGAAATAAAAAATAATTATATATGATGGCTATTACTAAAGCAAAAGGATTAAAGTCATTAATTATGTTGTGCCTGATAATGGTGGCGTACCTGGCCGGACAAACGGATGCCCTTTCTCAGGGTTTCGGAAGAAATAAACCAAGCTACAGGAGTTTCGATTACAAAGTTTTCAGCACATCAAATTTTGACATATACCACTACTTCGAAGATGACAGCCTTATCAAGGAATTTGGCGTAATGTCCGAAAAATGGTTTAAACGCCATTACGAAGTACTGAGGGATTCAATTCAGACACCGAATCCCATGATCATCTATGAAAACCATCCCGATTTTCAGCAGACAACTGCAATCAGCTCTTTAATAGGGATAGGAACGGGTGGTGTTACAGAATCACTTAAAACAAGGGTTATTTTTCCCGTTCTTGAAACGAATGCCCAGACCAACCACGTTCTGGGGCACGAGCTTGTCCATGCATTCCAGTTTAACATGCTCTCGGAACAGGACACTCTAAACAGGACGTCTATTGCAAACCTTCCGCTCTGGATGGTTGAAGGTATGGCTGAGTATATGTCTATCGGCAGTGTTGACCCGCATACGGCAATGTGGATGAGGGATGCGCTTATTCAGGACGACTTTCCTGCTGTTGACGACCTTGTAAGATATCACGATTACTTCCCCTACAGATGGGGACATTCATTCTTTGCTTTTGTTGGCAGAACATGGGGTGACGACATTATTCCCGAACTGTTCATGGAAACAGCCAAATGGGGATACAGGCGTGCAATAGAAACCACCCTTGACATGAGTCCCTCAACCTTTTCAGAAGTATGGAGAAATTCCTATGAAAGTCATTACAGAACATTCATTCCGGAAACCCTTCCCGAAATGACGGGAGAGAAGATCCTCTTTGACAAGACTGCAGGAACAATGAATGTATCGCCTTCTATAAGTCCAAACGGCAAATATGTTGCCTTTTTCTCTGAAAAGGATGTGTTTACACTCGATCTGTTCATTGCCAGCACAGAAGACGGAGAAATTCTAAGATCGCTTACAAGCTCTACAAGAACAAGAGATATTGACGGGTTTAACTTTCTCGAGTCGAAAGGGACATGGTCGCCTGACAACCGTCATTTTGCTTATGTGGGTGTGAAGAAAGGTAAAAACAAACTTTTTATAGTAGATATTGAAAGGCCCAGGCGTTCACCACGGGAGATTGAAATACCGGGTGTGCCCTCTTTCAATAACCCTTCATGGTCGCCCGACGGAAAAAGGATAGTTATGAACGGACTGAAAAATGGCCGGAATAATATCTTTATTTATAATATGGAGAGCAAAAAGGTGGAACAGGTTACAAACGACCGCAATTCCTATATCCACGTAAACTGGTCTCCCGGAGGCGACATGCTTTTGTTCTCTACCGACCGGAGGCAGCCCGGTGACACAGGAACAGAACCAAATTATAAATTCAACATTGGGATGGTCGACCTTGTAAAAGGTAATGATATGACCATAATCCCAGTATTTAAGGGAGCCAACAATGTTAATCCGGTTTTTTCATCTGACGGGGAATCGATATTTTTCCTGTCAGACAGCGACGGTTTCAGAAATATGTATGAATATACAATAAGTGATGAAAAACTTTACCGCCTTACAGAATACCCTACCGGTATAAGCGGAATAACCTGGCTTGCTCCTGCTATGAGCATCTCGAGTGAAACTGACAGGATTGTTTACTCATACTACTTCGACAATAGCTATTCTGTATACACCGCACATAAAGACGACTTTGAACGAAAAGAGGTAAACCCGAAAAATGTGGACCTTCTTGCAGCAACCCTGCCCCCTTTCCAGAGGGTTGCAACCAATATTGTTGACAGGAATATGAGAGAATACGCCAAAGTGGAAGAGATTGAAACCGACTCCTTTTCCGTAAAACCCTACAGGCCGCAGTTCAAGCTTGACTTTATAGGTAATACCGGAGGGGTTGGTGTTTCATTCGACACCTATTACGGTACAGGTATGTCAGGCGGAGTCAACATGTATTTCAGTGACATTGTCGGTGAACAAAGCCTTTACACAGCACTGGCAGTAGAAGGTGAAATTTACGATTTTGCCGGACTGGCATCTTATCTCAATCAGGATGGAAGAATTGACTGGGGTGCAACAATCTCACACATCCCCTACCGTACCGCAAGAATGGGCTTCTCTCAGGAGCTGATCGAGATAGGGGATGACGAATACATGGTTGTGGACAATTTCCGCCTTTATAATATCCGTACTTTTGAAGACCAGCTCTCCCTCTTTGCCCATTATCCGTTTTCAGTTACAAGACGGCTGGAGGCTTCGGCATCACTGGCAAGGTACTATTACCGGATTGACGTTTTCAACCATTACTATGATCAGTTCGGCTTCCAGATAGGACAATCACGGGAACAGATCGATGCACCGCCCGGATTTACACTTGCCAGAGCAAACACAGCATATGTGGGCGACAACTCCTACTTCGGGATGGCTTCTCCAATGAGGGGGCAAAGGTACCGTCTCCATCTTGACAAGTATTTCGGGGAAATCGATATGTACCAGTTCATAGCTGATTACAGGAGGTATCACTTTTTCAATCCGCTAAATTTTTCCTACCGCCTGTATCACAGCGGGAGGTACGGCAAAGATGCTCAAAATGATATATTTTATCCCCTGTATCTTGGTTTCCCCGGTTTTTTAAGAGGATTCACCACAAACCAGTTTTACGAACTGCAATCAATAAGAGACTCTCAGTTCTCATTCAATGATATGATAGGCACACGGATGCTTGTGGCCAATGCAGAGATCAGACTTCCGTTTACCGGGCCTGAAGTGCTGGCTGTAATTGAGTCTGGTTTCTTTTTTACAGAGCTTAACCTTTTCTTTGATGCAGGGGTTGCCTGGACAAGCGATATCAGACCCACCCTCGACTCCGGGGATATGTCGGGCCGGTTCCCGTTTTTCAGTGCAGGCGCCTCAATGCGGGTTAACCTTTTCGGATATATGATTCTTGAGCCTTATTATGCTTATCCCATACACAGGGAAGGCATTATAGGAGGGGTGTTCGGACTGAACTTCCTTCCGGGCTGGTAAAAAATAAAAGTCTGATTGTTAACAGGAGTCTTCAGCGGATAATTTCCATTATGGGTTGTCCGCTGAATGAATTCCCGTATGGAGTATTCAGCATAAAAGAAATAGTTGGAGCAATATCGGTTATACTCACCGGTCTGTTTACTTCTGTTTTATTTACACCCCCTCCGTACCACATAAGCGGCACATGCGAATCCGTAACAGGCATTCCTGAAGGGTCTTCAGTAACCGACCGCTCCTCCCATCCCGGTCTCAGGCTTATTATTATGTCACCTGAACGCTTTGTATTAAAGCCTTCCTGAACGGCTGCGCCCGGACCGCTGGTGTAATAATTGCTCATCAGCATGTGGGCTGTGAATGTTCTTGATACACCGCTTACCTGGTCAAGAAAAGCAGCTGACTTCATCTGTATATCGCCCAGCGGAATATTTGAATCCTCTGCAAGCAGCCTGTTCAGGTAAACCTGTCTTGCATGATAGCCAAGCACCCAGTCTCCTTCACCGTACGTAGCGTTCAGGTAACTTCTGAGCAGTGCCATGGCGGCACCCTGACTGAAAGTGCCTGTTGGTATTCTTGAAGCGTTAAAATATTCCCGGGGATAGGAAGCACCCTGATCTGATGTAATAAAAAGAAGAATTTCTTCCTTTTCGAAATTCTGATCAAGAAACTGGAGCAGGTGTGCTATCTCGGCATCAAGCCTCAGATATGCATCCTGAGCTTCAGGTGAGAAAACTCCGTGTGTATTGCCTATCTCAGCAGCGGCAGAAAAGCCGATTACTACCATATCGATATTTTCGCCTGCGCCCAACTCCTCATTCAGGATAAGCGAGAGAGCAAAATCTTTTGTAAAAGTATTCCCGTAAGGAGTGCGTGCAAGAAGATTGTAGTTGTCATCTCCCCGACTTTCACGCTTAAGGTCGTATTCGAAAGTTTGTGAACCTGAAATGTTCTTTTCACTTTCTATGGAAAAGTACTCTCCGAAAGCAGGCAACGGTTTCCATGTCCGTTCCAGATAGCTTTCAGGCAGCCTCTTCCGGTTGAACTCATAAACCCATTGAGGCATTGAATCAATATAATAGGTGCTTGACATCCATTCACCCGTTTTTTTATCGAACCACCATGCAGCATCAGCTGAAAACCCGCCGGAAATGACAGCCCCCGGAGAGTTCATTGAAACTGTAAAAACCCTGGATCTGAAATCATTTGCTTTCTTTATAATATCTCCGATAGTTTCAGACATTAAATTTACGGGCGATCTTCCCCCCTCATTAAATGTTCCTCCAACAGCCCTTGCAGTTTCATCATGATCGCTTTTCAGGGTTGTTCTTTTCAGACGCTGATACCACTCATTTGAAATAATACCGTGTTCAGAGGGATTTGCGCCTGTAAAAATAGTTGCATATCCAGGTGATGACTGGTTGTGAAGGTAGTCGTATGTTGCATTCCGGCAAAAAGCCCCTTCGGATGCTATTTTTTTAAACCCGTTTTTCCCAAACCTGTTCCACATTCTTACAAGATAGTCATAACGCATTTTTTCGATAACTATCCCAACTACCAGCCGGGGATTTTCAACCTGATCCATGGATAACGGCAGATCTTCTTTTTCTGAAGCATGAATAGTGAATTGTGACGGTAAAACAAACAGATTCAATAATAAAATTACTGCAAAAAGCCTTAATGCGGCGGTACAGTGTTCCAGACTTACGGTCGTGTAAAAATTACATCTCATCATCGGTAAATATTTTTTTCAAATAATACTATCTTCCATTACAATCAAAAAGGCCTTTAATTCAGACATTAAATCTGATATTCAGAATGTCTCCGTCTTTTACCTCATAACTCTTACCCTCAACTGAAATCTTTCCTTTGTTCCGGCAGGCTGCTTCGGAACGAAGGTTAACAAAATCGGCAAATTTTATGACTTCAGCCCGGATAAACCCCCTCTCCATATCGCTGTGGATAACTCCTGCAGCCTGATGTGCATTCATCCCTGCCCTTATAGTCCATGCTCTTATCTCTTTGGGACCGATTGTAAAAAAGGTTCTCAGATTCAACAAACTGTATGCTGCTCTTGTCAGCCTGTCAACTCCCGGTTCTTCCAGTCCCATCGCATCCAGAAATTCCTTCCTCTCTTCAGATGATTCAAGCTCCGATATTTCCGCTTCAATTCTGGCAGCTATAACCAGCACCTTTGCTCCCTCTTCTTTCAGCTTTTTCTTTACCTTTTCCGAATGTTCATTTCCTGCTGCAGATGACCGGTCGTCTACATTACAAACATACAGTACAGGCTTCTCAGAAAGAAAATCAAGATCTTCTACGTGTCTTTTGTCTTTTTCAGATATTTTCATTGTCCTTGCCGGCTGCAGGTTCTCAAAATGCTCCCTGTACCTGTAGAGAACATCAAGTCCTTTTTTTGCTTCCCTGTCACCCGTGCCGGCAGGTTTGACAAGTTTTTCTATTTTTTTTTCAAGTATCTCCATATCCTTAACCTGCAATTCGAGTCCGACGGTTTCAAGATCTGTTAACGGATCTATTTTATCGGAAACATGGGGCACATTCGGATCATCGAAACACCTCAGAACATGTATCAGTGCATCTGTATTCCTTACATCTCCCAGAAACCTGTTGCCCTCCAAACTGCCTCTGGACACACCCGGAATGTCGACAATATCTACTGTTGTAGGAACTATCTTCCTGGTTTCCTGAAATCTGGCAATTTCACACAACCTCCGGTCAGGCACCTTCATCATACCCAGATTCGACCCTGTTGAACTGAATGATGATACAGAAGTTTGCACTCCTGCACCTGACATACAATTAAAAAGTGTTGTTTTACCCGAGTTGGTTATTCCAATTATTCCGCATTTTAATCCCATTGCTTATAGTTTTTGCACCTGCAAAATTACTGGAATATTTTTTTGATACAGTAATAAAAAGAGAAATATCGCCTGCCCTTAAGTTGAAAACAATTTGATAAAAACCAGTAAGCCGAATCAGGCAGGTTCATTTAATTAATTACTTTTGTAATCAGCCTGCGCCATGCCCGTACAAATTTGAATCTCATATCCGTGATTCAAACAACAATCAGGGCTGAAGCAGAAAAACCGGCTTTTTTGCCGGGACATAAAAGAATTCGCTACTAAAAGCAAAATTTATTAACCCGGATAAAAAAATTATAATGGATAAAAAAATTGTTGACAAAGCAGCTGACAATATACGCATACTATCTGCAGCCATGGTTGAAAAGGCAAAATCGGGGCATCCCGGAGGTGCTATGGGTGGGGCAGATTTTATAAATATACTCTACTCGGAATTCCTCAATTTCGACCCGTCTGATACGGGGTGGCATATGCGCGACCGTTTTTTTCTTGACCCCGGTCACATGTCGCCCATGCTCTACTCTGTAATGACTTTGACGGGGCATTATTCCCTGGAAGACCTGAAAAATTTCAGGCAATGGGGTAGTTGCACCCCCGGACATCCGGAGAGAGACGTCCAAAGGGGAATTGAGAATACATCGGGGCCCCTTGGACAGGGGCATGCTATGGCGGTTGGTGCAGCCATAGCTGAACGTTTTCTGGCTGCCAGGTTTGGCGAATGGATGTCTCACACAATTTATACATTTGTATCAGACGGAGGCGTTCAGGAAGAGGTTTCGCAGGGCGCAGGCAGAATAGCAGGTCATCTTGGTCTGGGGAACCTGGTAATGTTCTTCGACTCAAACGATATACAGCTTTCAACAGAGACCAACAGCGTAACAAGTGAAGACACAGCAAAAAAATATGAAGCCTGGGGCTGGAAGGTCAGGACGATAAACGGGAATGATGCAGATGAAATCCGAACGGCACTTAAGGAAGCTGTAAATGAAAAATCGCATCCGTTTCTCATTATAGGGAAGACTGTTATGGGAAAGGGAGCCGTAACCGAAAATGGAAAATCTTTTGAAAAACAGGTATCAACACATGGAATGCCACTCAGCTCTGCCGGCGGGTCATTTGAAAATACCGTAAGAAACCTTGGAGGGGATCCTGAAAAACCGTTTGAAATCTTCCCCGCTGTAAAAGAGTATTACAACAGTGTGATAGAAAAAAAGGGAAAGTATGCGGCCGAAAAAAAGAGGGCACAGAAAGAGTGGGAGAAGGAGAATCCCGGAATTGCTGAAAAGCTTGAAAACTTCCTTCTGGGAAAGTTGCCGGTGATTGACTACTCTTCCATTATCCAAAAGGAAAACGTTGCTACAAGAGCAGCTTCGGGAAATGTGCTGAGTCATTTTGCCAAAAATGTTGAGAATATGATAGTCTCTTCTGCTGATCTTGCCAACAGCGATAAGACAGACGGGTTCCTGAAAGAAACAAAGCCCCTCAGAAAAGGTGATTTCAGCGGAGCTTTTCTCCACGCTGGTGTTTCAGAACTCACTATGGCAGCTCTGGCAAACGGAATGGCAGCACACGGCGGGGTGATTGCAGTATGCGGCACCTTTTTCGTCTTTTCCGACTTTATGAAACCTGCAGTCAGACTGGCTGCACTGATGGAGCTTCCGGTGAAATATATCTGGACGCATGATGCATTCCGTGTCGGGGAAGACGGCCCAACACACCAGCCGGTTGAACAGGAGGCACAAATTAGGCTTATGGAACACCTGAGGAATCATTCGGGCAAAGCCTCAATGCTTGTGCTGAGACCTGCAGATGCATGTGAAACAACAGTTGCATGGAAAATATCCATGGAAAACAGTGATACCCCCTCTGCACTGGTTCTTTCACGGCAAAAAATAAATGACCTTCCCGCTGATACATCCTCGTGCAGGTACAAAGATGCCCTTAAAGCGGAAAGGGGAGCATATATAGTTAAGGATACAAAAGAAGAGCCGGATGTCATTCTACTGGGTTCGGGTTCTGAGGTCTCAACTCTTTTTGAAGGGGCAGGCTTGCTGGAAAACGAAAAAAACCTCAGGGTAAGGGTCATTTCGGTAATTTCTGAAGGTCTCTTCCGTGAGCAACCTGACACATACAGGGAGTCGGTTCTCCCCCGCGACAAACCTGTTTTCGGTCTGACTGCCGGATTGTCTGTAACATTGCAGAACCTGGTTGGTGAGCGGGGCAGGGTTTTCGGGTTGAATCATTTCGGGTATTCTGCACCTGCAGGTGTTCTTGATGAAGAGTTTGGTTTCACAGCCCGGAATGTATTCAAACGCGTTTCAGAATACCTTGAAGATTTTAAAAAGATGAGCAATTAAACTATTCACTCCTGTGTACGTCTAACTTTAAGATATTTGAAGTTTTTCGTACGGCACCCCAATAAATCAAGGCATGCAGGATCAAAGTGACAAGGAACTTCTTAAGCTTTTCCGGATCAGCAGCAGCCGCAACTATGCTTTTGATATGATTGTGCGTAAATACCAGGAAAGGCTTTACTGGCATGTACGGAAAATAATATTAAATCATGAGGACACCGACGACATTCTGCAGAATACCTTTATAAAAATATGGAACGGGCTGGACAATTTCAGGGAAGATTCGCACCTTTTCACATGGCTTTACAAAATAGCTACTAATGAAGCTTTGAACTTTCTGAAAAGCAAGAAAAGAAGGTATTTTTTGCCGTTTTCCGACTATGAACACTCAGCCGGGAGGGAGCTTGAAAGTGATCCCTATTTCAACGGTGACGAATTGCAGATGAAACTTCAGAAAGCTATTGTAACACTTCCCGAAAAACAGCGACTGGTTTTCAATATGAAGTATTTTGATGAAATGAAATATGACGATATGTCAAAAATACTTGATACTTCGGTTGGATCGCTTAAAGCCTCATACCATCATGCAGTAAAAAAAATTGAAAAATATTTGAATGAAAATTAAACCAGTATACTATTTTAATGTCTAATAAAAAGAAACACAGGGGAAATTAAATTATATTACCGGTGTTTTGCCATAAAAATATGATAAAGATGCAAGATAAATCCAAAATACCGCCCCGCCTTTCAGAAATAAGGAAAGAAAATCCTTTCAGCACTCCTGACAACTATTTTGATGAGTTCCCGGGAAGGATACGCAGCCGTATTACTGCCAGGGAAGAAGAAAGTAAGGTGTTCCCCACGTTTGAAAAAATATGGCAGGTATTGAGGCCGCAGTTAGCATTGGTGGCAATAATTGCCGGTTTTGCATTTCTGGGTTATCACGGATTCAGGTTCATTTCAGAACCGGATCAGGTTGATGTTTCCGGTGATCAGATATCCGAATTCTTTGAATTTCAATATTATAATTATGACCATTCATTGCTTTTAAGCGAACTGGATGAAGAAGACCTCCTGGAAGATTTTTACCAGGAAGATGAAGAAACGGAAGCTTATATTGAATACCTCACCTGGGATGATAATCTGGACCTTTACGCTATTGTGGCCGAATTTTAGCATATTTTTCCCGTTGCAGGATTATTACAAATAATTTAAATTTGAAATTATGAATATATCACATACAATCTTAATCATCCTTATCCTGAGTTTATCAACCGAAGCCCATTCACAGCGTCGTGGTCAACGCACCCAGATGCAGAGGATTCAATCTGAAAGAATAGCTTTTATCACATCGGAACTTGATCTGACTACAGCTGAATCAAAGCAATTCTGGCCTGTTTACAACGAGTTTGAAAAAAAGAGGAACAGTTTGCTGGAAGAACGAAGAAGGCTTCTTTCCCAATTCAATGAAAACATGGAAAAAATGTCTGCGGCGGAGATATCCGGATCGGCTGACAGGTTTATAGCGCTCAGGGTTGAAGATGCACAGTTGCATCAGGAATACCATGAAAAATTCAAGGAGATACTTTCTCCCGAAAGAGTTATGCTGCTTTATCTTGCCGAAGAGGAGTTCCGCAACAACCTGTTACGACGCCTCAGAAGGGACCCGCGCGGCAGGCAGTAATTCTCCCGGAAAAGTTTATGGCTAATACATTTTTCAGGAGTGTGTCATATACCGGCTGGTTTATCTCCCTCCGGTGGAATTACCTTCAGGTTGTTTAAAAAATCGAGCGAAGCTTTCATTTCGGGGTACATTGTACAGTCGTTTGAAATAAACCCGACCTTACTGCGGTATGCCCTCAGAAGCTTCTCGAGTACCGGAGAAGATTTCACCGGACGCCTGAATTCTATTGCCTGAGCAGCTGTAAAAAACTCAATAGATAATATACGCTCGAGATTTGAAACTACCTTTTCAGTTTTTAATGCGGCATTTGCGCCCATGCTTACATGATCTTCCTGTCCCTGTGAAGAGTCTATTGTATCAACGGATGCCGGGGTACACAGCTGTTTGTTCTGACTGACCATTGAAGCGGCTGTATATTGAGGTATCATAAACCCCGAATTTAGTCCGGGGTTGGCAACCAGAAAAGAGGGCAATCCCCGCTTGCCTGAAAGCAGCTGATAAGTGCGCCTCTCAGAAATACTCCCAAGCTCCGAAAGTGCTATACACAAAAAATCGAGTGCCAGCGCCAGTGGCTGCCCGTGAAAATTGCCGGCTGACAATATCCGGTTTTCCCCGGGAAATATGATGGGATTATCTGTTACCGAATTGAGCTCTTTAGTGAAAACATTCATCACATAACCGGTTGCATCTTTGGATGCACCGTGAACCTGGGGTATGCACCTGAAGGAATAGGGGTCCTGAACATGTTGCTTTTCCATGCCGGAAATCCTGCTGCCTTCAAGCAGGGTTCTGATTATACGTGCAGTTACTGCCTGCCCTTCATGCGGCCTTACTTTAGCGGCCAGTTCGTGAAAAGGATCAGTCCGGCAATCAAACGCATCAATGGAAATTGCACCGGTAACATCGGCTATACGTATACAGCGGCGTGCCCTGAGGCAGCAATGAATCCCGTAAGCGGTCATGAACTGCGTCCCGTTTAGCAGGGCAAGCCCTTCCTTTGCTTTTAATCTGACCGGTTCCCAGCCCAGCTCATTATTAAGTTCCCTGGCGGAGTACTTTCTGCCCCTGTAATATAGCTCACCCATGCCCGTAACCGGCAGGCTCATATGTGCAAGAGGGGCCAGGTCACCTGACGCGCCAAGGGAACCCTGCGTGTACACAACGGGCGTTATACCGTAATTGAAAAAATCTATCAGGCGTTCTACGACCGGCAACTGTACAGCTGAGTATCCATATGAAAGGGACTGAATCTTTAGCAGAAGCATCAGACGCACAATTTCATGCGGCACTTCATCTCCCGTCCCGCATGCATGGGACATTACAAGATTTTTCTGAAGTATTTCAAGATCATTTTTTGAGATCAGCCTGTCACACAAAGACCCGAAACCGGTATTGATCCCGTATTCCGGGGAATCTGACCTGTCGAGCCAGGAATCCAGGTACTCCCTGCACTTTTCTACTCTGTTCCTTGCATCATCAGACAAAGCAATTTTAAACCCGCCTTGCAGCAACTCCTCAACACGGTCAAATGTCAGATCCTGTGCGGATATATAATGAACTTTTCTCATATGTAAAAAATATTTTATCTCCCGGGCAAGAAAGTATCTTCCTGCAATAATCCCGCCAGTTCTTCCGGGCTGATCTTTTGCTGACTGCCTGTTACCATATTCTTCAATGTAACCGTCCTTTCCTTCAGCTCTGTTTCGCCTATCAGCGCCACATAAGAAATATTCTTCCTGTCGGCATAGGTCATCTGCTTCTTCATTTTGGCCGCTTCTGGGTACAGTTCGGCACTTATACCCGCTTTTCTCAACATCCCGACTATATCAAGGCAATACGAAGCTTCATCCTCACCAAAATTTGTAAACATTATTCTGGTACCTGTAAGAAGTTCGCCGGGAAATGCATTAAGTTGAAGCATTACATCATATATGCGGTCAGCTCCGAAGGATATGCCTACACCTGAAACACCGGAGAGTCCGAAAACTTCGGTCAGATTATCATAACGTCCTCCTCCGCAGATGCTTCCTATCTCCACATCCTTTGCCTTCACTTCAAATATTGTTCCGGTGTAATAATCGAGCCCCCTTGCCAGAGCCGGATCAAAAATAAACTCATTTTCAAGTCCGGACTTCTCCAGGTATTTGAAAAGAAACCCGAGCTCTTTAATTCCTTTCATTCCTGTTTCCGATTTGCCCAATAGCTCCCTGAGAGCAGATAGCTTTCCGGTGTTGTCACCTGAGACCTCTGTTATAGACATTATTTTATTTACAGCCTCCTCTGAAAGCCCTTTCTGCAAAAGCTCCCCTACAACATTATCCCTGTCGGTTTTTTCAAGCTTGTCAATGGCCGTAATTACCGGGATAAATTTTTCCGGGACACCTGCAACTTCAACCATACCGGCAAGAACTTTGCGGTTGTTTATTTTTACGGCAGCTTTGAATTTCAGGCGACTGAAAACATCGTCAATTATTCGTGCCAGCTCTATCTCATTCAGCAAGGAATCACTTCCAATTACATCTACATCACACTGGAAAAATTCGCGGTAACGTCCTTTTTGCGGTCTGTCAGCCCTCCATACAGGTTGAATCTGATAGCGCCTGAAAGGGAAAGTTATCTCATTCTGATGCTGTACTACAAACCGGGCAAAAGGGACTGTTAGATCATATCTTAAGCCTTTTTCACAAATTTTGGAGGATAGTTTATTTGAATTGCTGAAATAAACGTCATCATCGGGAACTTTGGAAATAAAGTCACCCGAATTGAGGATCTTGAATATTAATCTGTCGCCCTCCTCCCCATATTTGCCCAGAAGTGTGGAAAGGTTTTCCATTGCAGGTGTCTCCATGGGAAGAAACCCGTACAAAGAAAACACTTCGGTTATTGTGCGGAAAATGTAATTCCTCCTGGCCATCTCAAGGGGTAAAAAGTCTCGTGTACCTTTTGGTATTGAAGGTTTTTGTAACATAACATAAAATTTTTCACAGCCCTCAAAGATACTATTTATTAAATAAACTGGTAATTCAGGTTCAAAGTATTAATTTGCAGATTCCCGTTTATACAATATTTAGTTTGAAAAATTTAATTTATGCATAACCCTGCTAAATTATTTATGCGGTTGACATAAACAGTACAGAAGAGTCATTTATTAAAATATAATTTGATAATTTTGAGTTGTACAGTAACCTTTAATCTTTAAAGCAGCATACTGAATGGGTTTTTTCAATAAGGTAACCGGCCTGTTTTCTCTTGGTCTGAAAGGCAAATGTGAAGATTCAATACTTAATAAAATTGTTTTCATCAATCTAATTTGTTTTGCCGGTATTGTAATGCTTGCTCTTTTCTCTGCATTAGCCTTTTATCTGGGAGACTTTATGCGTGGAATACTTTCTGCTGCAGTTGCATTGATCTTTGCAGGCGGATTTTATTATATACGTAAAACCCACAGGTATTCAACGCTTGCTTTTTTCAATACCGGCATAATACTGGTGTTCCTGTTTTACATACTTATCAGCGAGTTAAATGCAGAATACTATCTTTACTGGCTTTTGATTATTCCGGTTATTTCTATTCCTGTTTTCGGCTCTAAAAGGGGTGTTTACATCTCTTTTTTTACACTGGCAGCATCACTGATAGTTATATTGCTCACTGGAACAGAAGGTATTGCCGGTGAAAACCTGTACCTTGTACTTACACGATATGTTGGAGCATATACTGGATTACTGCTCATTTCTGCCGCACTGGAATATTTTCACAACAGCAGTTTAAGACTTCTGGAAAAACAGCTCATAGAATCCAGAAACGAGGTAAAGGTAAAGGAAGGTTTTATTTCAAGGCTTTCCCACCAGATACGCACACCCCTGAACAACATTATGCTGATAGGAAATATGGCAAACGAATCCAATCTTACATCTGAGCAGAAGGATATGATGGAAACCATAATGGCCTCGGCATACACTCTTCTCAGCGCTGTAGAAAATATAACCGAACTTTCCTTTGATAACATAAAAAAGGAGCCGACCGAAAAGATCGGCTTTAACATGTACAATACAGTCAGCAATACCATAAAGCTTTTCACATACCAGGAAAGTTCAGATATAGAATTCAATTTTGCAATCAGCAAAAACCTGAAAAACAATCAGCTGATAGGAGATCCGGTACTTGTCAAACAGATTCTTATAAATCTTATTGAAACTATAATTAAATACAAGACACCTGAAAATCTCTCCATTGGAATTGATATTGATGCAACCTACGATACTGATGATTACACTGATGCCAGGTTCATTATCTCAACCGACCACCCGGTTTCACTGCCGATAGGGTTAACAGGGCTTCCCGATTCTCAAATGGTATTTCCGGCAGATGACTACGCAGGCTTTATTAATATCAGCGAACTGGCAATTGCACAAAAGCTTATATCCCAAAGCGGGGGGAAGCTGGAAACATCTTTTACTTCTGAAAAGAGCCTGGTATTTGACTTCTCGCTTCCATTCCGGAGGTCATTTTCAGAGAAGAGTGAAAAAGTTCAATCTGCCCCCCATACCGGAAAGAGTATCATATCTCATGAAAAAGTTGAGCTGAAGGACTCTGCGATTCTGCTTGTGGAAGACAATTCCATCAACCAAAAAATACTTATGTTAAGTCTTAACAAGGTGGTGAAAAGAATTGAAGTGGCAAATAACGGAAAGGAAGCGCTTGATAAATTCGGAAAATCAAAATTTGATATTATTCTGATGGACATTCAGATGCCGATAATGGACGGGATAGTTGCCACAAGGAAGATAAGGGAGGTTGAGGCTTCACTGAATACCAGAACACCCATAATTGCAATAACCGCAAATGCTTTGCACGGTGACAGGGAAACCTGTCTTGAAGCCGGAATGGATGATTATATTAGCAAGCCTTTCAATTCGGAGGATCTGCTGCTCAAAATGAAAAAGTTACTTTAGAACTACTGACCGCCTGATGTCATGCCCGGCTTAAGTCCGATTATCAGAATATCATCAACCTGCTCACAACCTTTCATCCACTTTGCCATGCTTTGGTCCAGCAGTTCTTTCTGCTTTTCCATAGGCAATGTATGAATATTGAGTAAAAGATATCTGAATCTGCGGTACTTGAATTTCTTGCCCTTTTCCCCTCCAAACTGGTCGGCATAACCATCGGAAAAAAGATATATTACATCATTCTCCTCAAGTTTGATCCGGTGATTACTGAATGATTCCTTCTCTTTTTCATATATCAGTCCTATTGAAGAGCGGTCACCCTTTATCTCGGTGATCGTATTGTTCCTTATGAGGTAAAGCGGCATAAAAGCTCCTGCATACTCAAGCACTGAATTCTTTTTGTCAATAACACAAAAGCCCAGATCCATCCCGTCCCTGAATGTCATTTCCTTACCAGACTTACCGCCGTCATGGAATACCGCAGTGAAGTCTGAATTGAGTTGATTCAATATAGAAGCCGGTTCTTCTAGCTTCTGAGTGAATATTATATTCCTCAAAAGCTCAAATCCGATAATTGACATAAAAGCACCCGGAACGCCGTGGCCTGTACAATCGGCTACGGCAAAGAAAAGTTTGTCATTTTTTTTATTTATCCAGTAAAAGTCGCCGCTTACAATATCCTTAGGCTTATAGTAAATAAATGAATCTTTAAAAAGCCTCGAGAATGTCTTTTCGTTAGGCATCAAGGCCATCTGTATGCGCTTTGCATAATTAATGCTGTCTGTTATATTCCTGTTTTTTAATGACAGCTCTTCCTTCTGGCGGGCAATTTCTTTTGAAGCCAGCTCCTTTTCCCTTAAAATCTGGTTTGCTATGCGCAGGTTTCTTGTTCTGTAATGGAAAAGCAAAAACAGAAGCAGCAAAACAATTGCAACATAAACAACATAAGCAGGCTGAGTCTGCCAGAACAGAACTATAATATCAATAAGAGGCGGCAGGTATGGCATGTAAACAAAAAATTAATTCATTGCCCAACTATAATATCGCTAAATTAACATTTTTTATATTCTCCTTACAAGAGATGCGTTAAATCAATATATTCCGTAAAGAATTTACGAAATCATATTTCTCTTTTTCCTGAATGGAATTATAAGAAAAACCCGGCACTTTTGAAATGCCGGGAGGTGCTTTTGCTGCATTAACTGGTTTATGCGATTTTTGAATTGTATATTTATCTTTTCAGCCTTTATATCAGACTTTTCTGATGAACCTGAACTCTTTCCCTGTATACTTTGCGCTATTCCCGATTGATTCCTCTATCCTCAGCAATTGGTTATACTTTGCAATTCTGTCTGAACGAGAGGCCGAACCAGTTTTTATCATACCTGTATTCAACCCAACT
>SLCF01000131.1 GCA_007125955.1 Bacteroidales bacterium
ATTGTGTTTTGGATTACACTGTTAATATACTAATATTCTGTATATTAACATAAGTACCATGCTGCTTTTTTTATCTTTTTTTGCTGTTTTTTAGCATATTAATTTAGTGCGAAACTTTAGTATATTATAGTCGCAGATAAGTTGACAATCAATATTTCAATGAATTTTCATTGAAATAGATGAAACCAATGATTTGATTATTCAATTATGAAAAAAACAGTGACCCTTTTAACACTTTTGTTGTGTTTTGGTTTTTCAGGCAACTCACAGGTTAATTCGCATGCTCTTGGACTGAGGTTTGGCGGAGACGGTTCATTGAACGGCGTGGAAGTATCTTACCAGCACCAGGTTGTATCTAATGTCAACAGGGTAGAATTCGACCTTGGGTTTGCTTCCAGCAGCATACACAACAGGATGTTCCTGTGCGGTATTTACCACTGGGTATGGCATTTGACAGGCGGGCTGAGGAGCTTTGCAGGTCCCGGGGCAAGCTTTGCATTCTTTTCGGGCAAAAATTCAGAAGATTTTGTTAACATGGGATTGGGGGGGCAGCTGGGGTTTGAATACAATTTCAACAGGTTTGACATACCTTTCATTGTAAGCCTTGATACAAGGCCTATGTGGACATTTTTAGGCGACCATGCAGACATGGGATGGGAAACTGCACTTGGGGTGAGGTTTACATGGTAGCTATTTAAACTTCCTGATCACCAAATAAAATTTTACCTGAACCGGCCATGTATAAATTTACCTTTCACTCCAGCGAGGCGTGGGGAATCTTGGCTCTGCAGTTGCAAATTCTTCGGGCCACACCACTGCCTTTTCGCCGTCCTGCCACTGGATGAATACACCCGTGTTGGCTGTCTGGTAGCCCCTTTCGTCAACTGCATAATGGCTGAAAATTGTATTTGTTTCCAGTTCCAGCAACTTATCCCTTAAAATTTCGGAATCAAGGGTGCCTGCCCTTTCTATCGCTTCCATGAATATCATACAGCTGCCGTATCCTCCTGCAGCATGAAAACTGGGTTCTATGTTGAATTTTTCCCGGTATGATTCTGTAAACTCATCAATACCCGGATACGGGAGGGAAGGTTCCCAGGCTGACAGGCCGTAAGCGTATTCGGCCGCTTCTCCAAGCTCATCCTGGAACTGCTGAACTGCTCCCGAAGTGCCGAACATCTTCACGTTTACATCAAGCTCTTTCATCTGGCGTACAACGGTGATGAAGTCATCCAGAGGCGATGCCGCCATCCCCAGCACTTCTGCACCGGATTCCTTTACCCTGGCCAGGAGATGTGTAAAATCGGTTGTGCCTGTCGGGTAGGTTTCGTAAAGCACCACATCCATACCTTTTTCCCTGGCATGTTCAACCGCACCCGATCCGGCTGCAGAGGGGAACAGTTCATCTTCATGAATTACCGCGATTTTTGTGAGGCCTTTGTCGTAAGCCATTTCAACCAGTCCCGTCAGAAACAGCTCAGCAGGGGGAAGAACCATAAAAAGATATTCACGCCCCTGTTCCCATATTGATGTGGTTGCAGCCAGGGGTGAGATCTGCACCATGCTGTGTTTTTCCGTCACCGGAGCAACAGCTTCAGTGAGAGTTGAGCCGTATGGTCCCATCACTGCATCTACCTTATCTTCTGTGATCAGTTTTTCGTAAAGCTCTGGTGCAAGGCCGGAATCAGAGCGGTCATCGTATATGAGGAATTCAATTTTGCGGCCGAGTACGCCTCCCTTTTCATTGATATGCTCCTGACAAAGCAGGTACCCGTTACGCGCGGCAACTCCCTGGGTGGAATATGCACCTGTTTGCGACATGGTGGCTCCTATCCTGACAGGCGGCTCTTCTCCACGGTTAAAGGTTGTTACAATTATTACTGCAATAACGACTATTATGATGAATAAAATGGGTTTTGGTTTCATAATTGACAAGCTCTTTTCTGGTTTGGATGTATATATAAGTATTTAAATATTGTAAAAATTTCTCCGGCCGGGCTATTTAAACCTGTCTATTACCTTTACGCCTGTACCCCCGAAGCTGTTCATATTGACCAGTTCGGTAAGCGATTCTTCCAGGCTTATGGTTCTGCCGATAAGTTTTTTGGGAGACAGTTTGCCGGAGCATATCATTGCAAGCATTGACGGGTATTTGTGTGCCTGCATACCATGGCTTCCCAGTATTTCCAGTTCACCTGCAATAACTTCACCCATCGGTACCGGTGGGTGACTGTCATTTCCTTTCATCAGTCCGATCTGCACATGCTTCCCGCGTTTCCTGAGATTAGCGATTGAATTGAAACAAGTTTCAGTGCTGCCAAGGGCGTCAACTGACAAATGCACACCGCCGCCTGTCAGATCCTTAATCTTTTCCGCAACGTTTTCAGTGCTTAATGCATTGATGGTAATTGAAGCTCCCACAGATTTTGCAAAATCAAGCTTATCGTCACCTATGTCAACCGCAATAACATTTGCACCAAGGGCGTCTGCAATCATTATGGCCGACAGTCCAACCCCGCCGCAGCCGTGAACGGCAACCCACTGTCCCGGTTCCAGCCTGCCCTGGTCAACAACAGCCCGGTAAGATGTGATGAAGCGGCAACCCAGACTTGCTGCAGTAACAAAGTCTATTTCCGCCGGCAAACTTACAAGATTGGTTTCGGCATATTCTATGGCAACATATTCTGCAAATGAACCCCAGTGAGTGAACCCTGGCTGGAACTGGTGATCGCAAACCTGCTGGTTGCCGGAGGAGCATTCGGGGCAGGTACCGCAGCCGCAAACGAAAGGCAGAGTTACCCTGTCACCCTCTTTCCAGCGGGTAATATTTTTACCCGTTGCTGCAACTATTCCTGCAAGCTCATGACCCGGGACATGGGGCGGGGTAATGTCGGGATCATGCCCCATCCACCCGTGCCAGTCGCTTCTGCAAAGTCCGGTTGCTTTAACCTCAATTACAACACCGTTTGGTGACGGGGTTGGATCGGGCAGATTTTCTATTTTCAAAGGTTTTTCAAATTCATTGTATATTGCTGCTTTCATAAGGTGGGTTTTAGAAATGAAATTATGTATCTTTTAAGGAATTGAATATATTTAGGCACTAAAACTAAGTAAAAATATCGGTACAGTCAAAATAGAAATGTAGCACCGGAATCTCTTTTGCAGTTTTCAACAGGATTCGCTGGTGTCGTTTCAATTTGATTAAGGGTATTTAAACCCATCAGGCTAACGGTATTCCGTGAAAACAATGAAAAGAAGCAATTGAAACAAAAAGCAATACCATGAAGATCCTCCTTACAGGCGCCACCGGCTACATAGCCAAGAGACTTCTCCCGGTACTTATCTCTGAGGGGCATGAGGTGGTTTGCTGTGTGCGTGACAGGAGGAGGTTCGATGCTTCGCCGTATGATCCCGCTTATATCTCTGTCATTGAGGTAGATTTTTTGAACAAAACCACCCTCGATTCCATACCACACGATATTGAAGCTGCATATTACCTTATCCATTCAATGACTGCATCAATTGATGATTTTGAATGTCTGGAAAAAGAATCGGCAAGGAATTTCAGGGATTACATAGATAAAACCAATGCAAGGCAGGTTATATACCTTAGCGGTATTGTCAATGACAAGCTTTTGTCCAAACATCTACTGTCACGCAAGGCGGTTGAAGACACCCTTAAGGAGGGAGGCTACCACCTCACCACTTTGAGGGCGGGCATAATTGTTGGATCAGGAAGCGCGTCGTTCGAGATTATACGTGACCTTGTGGAGAAACTTCCGGTAATGGTTGCCCCCAGGTGGGTTAATACAAGATGCCAGCCTATAGCAATAGGGAATGTAATTGAATACCTTAAAGGTGTTCTGATGAATGAAAAAACCTTCGGCAAAAGCTTTGATATAGGCGGCCCGGATGTTCTTTCCTACAAGGAGATGTTGCTGCGTTTCGCGGAGGTGAGGAATCTGAAGCGGCGTATTTTCGTGCTCCCGGTTTTAACTCCCCGCTTGTCTTCCTATTTCCTCTACTTTATTACATCCACTTCCTACAAGCTTGCCGCTAACCTTGTGAACAGCATGAAGGTAGAGGTTGTTTGTTGTGAAAATAACCTCAATAAAATAATACCAATTGATTTAATATCATACAAAAAGGCTGTCAGAAGGGCTTTCGACAAAATTATGCAGGAAGAGGTGTTGTCTAGCTGGACAGATGCATTATCAGAAAGGGCGCTTGAACGTGGCATTTCACGGCTGGTGAACATGCCCTGCTTCGGTTGCATAATAGATAAAAAGAGAAGGGTGATAAAAGATGAGAAAGCAGTACTTAAGTGTATCTGGACAATTGGCGGCAGAAACGGATGGTATTTTGCCACCCGGCTCTGGCATATAAGAGGTGTTTTTGACAAGTTCCTCGGGGGTGTCGGCTACCACAGGGGCAGGAGAAGTCCCACAAGACTGCACCCCGGTGATGCGATTGACTCATGGAGGGTGCTGTTGGCCAGTAAACAAGAGAAAAGGCTTATATTGTATTCCGAGCTGAAAATGCCCGGTGAAGCGTGGCTTGAGTTCAGGATAAAGGATAATGTGCTGTATCAGACACACACCTTCAGACCGCTTGGCTTGATGGGTAGAATCTACTGGATTGCCATATTACCTGTTCATCATTTCATTTTCAGCGGCATGATAAGGAAAATTGCAAAATGCAGAACACTCCCGAAAATTGAGACAGCCGCCCGGTAACTTACAATATTTTTATATTTGCCATACCTTAATCACCGGCAACTTTTTCCGACAGCAGAACCAGCTATTACTTCTTGTCTGAAAGAAGATTATGTGCGGTACTCACTTCCACGAATGACGGACCGGCCTTTTTTCCGAAGTTTCCAGCCAGGACAACAATAAGGTCGGATTGCTTTATTTCATCCCTGCTTATAAGTCGTTTAAGGGTTGCATGAATGAACTCCTTCTTGGAGGTCTCTACCTCCATGAAATCGGGGTATATGCCATAGTTAAGGCTCAACTCCCTTACTGCCCGCATATCATAGCATTGTGCGTATATAGGGACTCTTCCCCTGAAAGCAGAAAGATACCTTGCAGTCTTTCCTGTGTCAGTGTCTGTTATTATCGCTTTTGTGCCAAGTTCATTGATTGTCCTTACCGAGGTTCTTGACAGGAAAACAGATATCTGGTTGTCATGAGGCAATATGTCGCGGTTTATCTGAAGTGTAGTACTTATCTCCGCTTCCCTCGATATGCGTGTCATTATCCTTACAGACTGAACAGGGTAGGAGCCATATGCCGTTTCACCGCTGAGCATAATGGCATCTGTGCCGGAAAAAACAGCATTTGCAACATCGCTCACTTCTGCACGGGTGGGGCGGGGGTTGTCTATCATGCTGTGAAGCATCTGGGTTGCTATGATGATCGCTTTTTTCCGGCGGATGCATTTATCCAGCAGCATATTCTGCACTACAGGGATGCGTTCAGCAGGCAGCTCAATAGCCAGGTCGCCCCTGGCAACCATAATTCCGTAAACATGTTCAAGTATTTCGTCAATGTTATCAACCCCTTCCTGGTTCTCTATCTTGGCAATAATTTTGACCGGACTCCGGTGCTTGTCTAGTATCTCCTGTATTGCCAGCACATCCTCCTTTCTGCGCACAAAAGAGTGAGCAATGAAATCTATATTCTCCTTTATTGCAAGCTCAATGAACTGCTTGTCCTTCTCGTTGAGGGACGGCAGGTTAAGGCTTGTCCCCGGCAGGTTAACGCTTTTGCGTGGTTTGATTATGCCGGTATTCATTACCCTGCACAAGAGATAGTCTTCATGCTTCTCTTCTATCTGCAGTTCGATCTCCCCGTCATCTATCATAATGGTTTTTCCCTTTTCCATTTTGGGAACAAAATCCTTGTAATTCACATAAATGCAGTCTTCTGTTGTTGCACAGTAAGGGTCTCCCTTAATTTTTAGGAGCTGCCCTTCTTTAACCTCTACTTCAGCCTGAGAGTCGGTAGTGCGAATTTCCGGTCCTTTTGTATCCACCAGTATTGCAATCTTATCCGATACCTCGCGAACATTCTTTATTACTTTAAGCGACTGCTCAACATCCTGGTGTGCCGTGTTGAGCCTTACAACATCCATTCCGGCATCAAATAACTCCTTCAGGAAACCGGTATCGCACTTTCTGTCAGATATAGTTGCAACTATTTTGGTCAGTTTTTCCATTGTTTTTTTAGTTTGAGATACTTGCTATGTTTACGGCAAAGCAAAAGGTTTTTGTATTTTAAATCTCAGGATTGCTTGTAAGGCAAGGTAAAATAAAAACAGCTGCCCTTTGCCGTTTCGCTTTCAGCCCAAATCCTGCCTCCATGCTTTTCAACAAATTCTTTGCAAAGAACAAGTCCAAGTCCGGTTCCCTTTTCATTTCCGGTACCTGGAGTAGTTTCGTTGAAAAAGCCATCAAAAATTTTGGATTTTGTCTCTTCGTCCATTCCGATTCCGGTATCAGACACTGAGATGCAAATATGAGATTTCTCCCGGGATACTTTTATCATAACACTGCCTCCCGGATGGGTGAATTTTACTGCGTTATTAATAAGGTTGCGTAAGATAATCTGCAACATATGATGGTCTGCATATACAGTTAAATTTTCAGGTATATCTGTGAGAATACTAATGTTTTTCTCTTCTGCTGCTGCAGTAAAGGTCTGCTCTATTACTTCATTGATTAACTCTTTTAGTTGCCGCCCGACCGGCTTGAATTCAATCTGTTTGATCTGCGATTTTGCCCAATCCAGGAGGTTTTCCAAAAGTTCAAAGGTGTTTTTTGATTGATGATGAATAGAATACAACATTTTCCTGATTTTTTTTTTGTCATATGAATCAAGATTGTTGTATAGCAATCCGGAAAAACCCAGAATACTGTTGAAAGGGTTTATCAGATCGTGAGCTAATATAGAAAACAGTTTATCTTTAGTATGATTAAGCTTTGCGAGCTGATCTCTTTGGGCTTCAATTTTTCGGGTACGTTCGGCAACTTTCTTTTCCAGCTCTTTGCTGCGCTCAATAAGTAGCCGGTAAGGAACGCTCTCCCCGGTATCAATATCCTTATCCGGTTGCGACCAATGACCGTGTGCAAGCTTCCATCTCCCCTCATCTCTAACCATTATAACCGATGACCGGTTATTTTTGTAATCAATTTCAAGTAATTTGTTATGAATTTTAAGATCAGTTGTTATCATAAGCAACACAACATCTTTTGTTATTTCGAAGATCTCTAACCCTGTGATTTCATACTTCAGTGGAGATGGAGACTGTTGAAATTCACGTTTAAGAGTAGAGAGTGTTTTTATACTGCTTAAACAAACTTCATCTATTGCCGTACCAAACATCGTAAAACCATCGCAAAGATGTTTGGTTATTTCCTCCCAGTTTCGATTTGCATATGACCGGAAATAAGAAAAAAAAACGGTTTCAATTTCCTGTCGTTTATTCTGATCTTTAATGATTTTCATTTTAAATGGCATTTTGACATGGAATTATTGAAAAAATAGTCGAAAATCATAGTCAATTGCTAAAATATGCTATTTTAAAATGGTTTACCAAAATTGCAGCATAAAATTTAATGAATTTGAGCAAAACATTCGTGATTTGAAGTTGCTGTTAGACGAACTTCATTATCTTTGCTTTAAAGGTCTGACGGTATCTGGCAGGAGAAATATGAATAATATCATAAACCCGGATTATGAAAAGAGTAGCTGTATTTTGCGGTGCAAATGCGGGGACACATGGAGTCTACAGCAATGAAGCATTCCTTCTGGGCAGGACTCTGGCAATTGAGAAGATAGGACTTGTTTATGGCGGGGCTGATGTTGGACTTATGGGTGCGGTTGCACGGGGAGCTTTGAGCGAAGGCGGGGAAGTGATAGGAGTACTGCCCAGGTTTTTGAAGAGGGTTGAGATCAAGCACGACGGTTTGACAGAGCTAATATATGTTGATACGATGCATGAACGCAAAACAATAATGGACAGGATAAGTGACGGAGCAATTGCCCTGCCCGGGGGGTACGGAACGCTTGAAGAGTTTTTCGAAATGCTCACCTGGTCGCAACTGGGACTCCACCAGAAACCTATGGCACTGTTCAATATTGACGGTTTTTTCGACAGTCTGAAATCCTTCATAGTAGAAATGGTTGACAAGGGGTTCCTCAGGGAAATAAACTACAGCATGCTTTTAACCGGAGAAACTGTAGAAGAGGTTATAATGAAGATGAAAAGCTACGAAGCTCCCGAAGTGGAAAAATTGATCAAAAAAAAACCTGTCGGCGGCAACAATGAATAACATTACAATCAGGGATTTCGAAGAGAAGGATTACAGTGAAATGCTTGAGTTGTGGAATGATACCGGACTGGCCACTCCACAACGGAACGACAACCTTGAGGTCATCCTCAACAGTATAAGGATGGGTGGCCGGCTGTTTATTGCAGAAACTTCCGGCAAAGAGATGGTGGCCACCGCCTGGGTCACTTTTGACGGCAGAAGGCTGCATTTTCATCATTTGGGTGTCAGGCCGGATTACCGGGGGAAAGGGTTGGGCAGGCAAATGACCAGCCGCTGCATTGAATTTGCAAAAGAGAAAGGTAGCCAGATAAAGCTCGAGGTCCACCGGGACAACCTGCCCGCAATAAACCTGTTCACCAGCTCGGGATTCAATTACCTGGGAGATTACGATGTATACATTATAAGGGATTTCAGCAAAACCGGACTTTAAAATCCCAGGTGCTTTTCAATTTCAGCGGAAACCTGCTTGAGGGGAAGGTTTTTTTTCCGGGAAATTCTTCTCAGGTCGTCGTATTCAACTTTTATGTTAACAGGTTTATCTTTGTATATGGTGATCTTTGCCTTAACTTCTCCGTAAGGGGTGCTGAATGTTTTAATCTCTCTTTCCAGGATCTCTCTTGATTCACTTCTTACCCTCACTCCAATGGATGTTGTTTCACTGAAAATGATATCCATGAGCTTGTTTTTGTTTTGCGGGTCGGTAAGAACGGTTAGCTTTATTCCAGGCCTGTTTTTCTTCATCTGGATATTTGTTAGGAATACTTCCAGAGCGCCTTCCTGATAAAGTTTTTCGATAATGTGGTCGTACCACTGCGGGTTCATGTCGTCAATATTCGTCTCAATGACATCAACCACCTTGCCTCCCTTTTCCCCGGCCGTTTCACCGATATAAACCCTCAATACGTTGGGGTGTTCAAAATCTTTTGTGCCTGCCCCGTAGCCTATGGAGGAAATTTTCATTGGGGGGATGTCGCCAAACTCCTCGCAAAGTGTTGTAATGATGGCTGCTCCTGTTGGTGTTACAAGCTCTCCTTTTGAATCCGTTGAATAGACGGGTACACCTTTGAGTATTTCTGCGGTTGCAGGTGCGGGAACGGGGAATTTCCCGTGTGAGAACTTCACGAACCCTGAGCCGACGTTAAGCTTTGAACAGCTGACCTTCTCAATGCCAAGTTTCCTGAATCCGGTCAGCGCCCCGACCACATCCACAATCGTGTCTACAGCTCCTATTTCATGGAAATGGACTTTCTCAACGGGCATATTATGGATCTTTGCCTCTGCAATGGCTATCTTCAGGAAGACCTCCCTTGCCTTCTCCTTTATTTCATGATCGATAGCTGACCTGTCAACAAGCTGGTAAATATCCTCCAGGTGACGGTGGTGTTTCTGTTTACCGTAATGGACAGTGAATTTTGTGGAGGCAATGTTCTGCTTGACAATTTTTTCCGCTTTTATCTCAACGGAGTCCAGTCCAAGCTTTTTTATCTCATCTTCAAGATAATTGAAATCGAGTCCAGCATCAATCATTGAGCCCAGGAGCATGTCCCCGCTGATGCCTGAAAAACAGTCAAAGTAAGCTATCCTCATTTGTAAGTGTTATAATATCCGGTTGCTAAGGGCAACTTTAAAACAGGTGCGAAAATAGAACTTGTTTGCAATATTGCAAACTTCAAACAGCAATATGTTTACTTGTTGACCATTGATGCAAAGTATCCAGCACCGAAACCATTGTCAATGTTCACTACGGTAACTCCCGGGGCACAGGTGCTTAGCATAGTAAGTAAAGGCCCGACACCCTGGAAACTGGCACCGTAACCGACTGATGTTGGCACGGCAATTACGGGCTTGTCGACTATTCCTCCTACCACGGAAGGAAGAGCCCCGTCCATCCCTGCAACAACTATAAGCACATTTGCCTTGTCGATAATTTCCTTGTTGCCGAATAGCCTGTGAATGCCTGCAACACCGGCATCGTAAAGGGTTTCGATACGGTCGCCCATGAATGAGGCCGTTTCAACAGCCTCTTCGGCTACAGGAAGGTCGGATGTGCCGGCACTTATTACCAGTATATATTTGCTCTGGTCTTTTTTAACTATCTCATCTTCCTTTCTTACCATAATTGTCCTTCCCATCTCGTTGTACCTGGCTTCAGGCACAACGCTTTTGACCGCCTCGAACATAGCGGGGGTTGCCCTTGTTGCAAGCACCATATTCTGCTTTGAAAGGTGATGGACTATGTTCCTGACCTGCTCAACGGTTTTGTTCTGGCAAAACACCACCTCGGGGTAACCCCTGCGGATTGACCTGTGGTGGTCGAGCTTTGCATAGCCGAGATCCTCGAAGGGAAGGTTGGCCATCTTTCCAAGGGCGTCATCAATGCTAATGTCGCCTTTTTTGACGCTCTCAAAAAGCGCCTTCAACTTATTTTTTTGCATTTATTCCAATTAGTTTATTTAATGAACCGCTTTCAAAATCTTTTATTTCGGTTTGGCTGAAACCAAGTTTTGCAAACTCCTGCTTTATCTTATCAAGATTGGATTCGGCTTTATCCCGGTATGCGGGGTTTACTTCAAGGACAGCTCTCTCTCCGAAGTGGCGCACCCTCAGCTCCCTTATCCCGAAGCTTTTTACGTAATCTTCCGCTTTTTCAACCTGGGTAAGTTTTTCCCGGGTAATTGAACTCCCGTAGGGAATGCGTGATGCAAGGCACGGACTGGCAGGCTTGTCCCATATATCCAGCCCAAGCTTTCGGGCAACCAGCCGGATATCGTCTTTTGTCAGTTTTGCATCCCGCAGCGGACTCACAACACTGTGCTCAGCCGCAGCCTTCAGTCCGGGACGGTAATCACCCAGGTCATCCAGGTTTGTGCCGTTGGCTATATACCTTACCCCTTCTTCTTTTGCAACCTTTTCAATATCGAGGTATAACTCATTTTTGCAAAAATAACAACGGTCGTTTGGGTTTTGGGAGTAATTATCATTGTCCAGCTCGCCCGTGCTGATCACCTTCAAGCGTGCCCCTGTCTCTCTTGCAAACTCGATAGCATCATCCAGCTCTTTGCGCGGTATCGAAGGAGAGCCGGATATGACCGCCAGAGCTTTTTCTCCCAGAACCATATGTGCAACCTTCAGCAGCAGTGCACTGTCAAGTCCCCCTGAATAGGCAATGACAAGCTTGTCATACCTGGAAATTTCTTTTTTCAGTGCATCCAGCTTTTCTTCGGCAATTTTGTTCATATAGCAGTAGTTTATAAATATTGTTGAAAATATATATTTTATTTTTAAAAATAATCCCTGAATATTTCCCTGTAAAAACTCATATCCATTCCGCTTCTTTTCATCAGTTCATCGTTCTTTACGACCTCTTCTCTGGGGCCGTGGGCAATTATTTCGCCCTCACTGATAACCGCCAGCCGGTTGCAGCACGACAGCAGGGGGAGAAGCGACTGCGATACCACAACAAGTGTGGCATCGAGCCCGCCGATAATATTTATCAGCTGAACGACCATTTCGGGATCGAGACTGGAGAACGGTTCATCGAAAGCTATTACCTCGGGCTGCATTGCAAGTACAGTTGCAAGAGCAACCCTCTTTCTTTCACCCAGGGATAAATGGTGTGATACAGATTTTTCCAGTCCTTCAAGATTCATTGCATTCAAAGCTTCCTTTACCCTTGCTGCGGATTCCTCCCTGCTTAGTCCGAAATTGAGCGGACCGAAAGCTATATCCTCTTCAACTGTAGGATTGAAAAGCTGGTCGTCAGGGTTCTGAAAAACCAGTCCCACCTTCTTTCTTACCTGGTAAAGGGACTTCTTTTCAACTTTTGTGCCGTCAATGCTGACTGTCCCGCTTCCTGAAAGTATACCGTTCAGGTGAAGGAGGAGTGTAGATTTACCTGCTCCCGAACGGCCGATAATGCCCAGCTTCTCACCCGGCTTAACCTCCAGTGAAACTTCCTTCAGTACCGGCTTGTCCGGAGTATAAGAGAAACTCAGCTTTTCTATTTTTACTGCAGATCCCATTCTGATCAGTTAAAAAGGTAATTTTGAATATTCTGGTTTGCAAGGCGTATTGCAAGCACCAGCATAATAAGTGCACCAGCGAAAAGGAGCTCTTTTCCTTTAAGAGACAATCTGCTCATGGAGGGGAACTCGCCGTTAAACCCCCTTGAAAGCATTGAGTTGTAGAGTGTTTGTGACCGCTCAAAGCTTCTTACAAATACCATGGCCGACTGGTTGCCGTATACTTTCAGCCTGCTCATTTTCAGCTTTCCGGTAGTTCTGCTGTCCCTTGCCATATTTGTTCTTAAAATTTCGTCATGTATCAGGAATACATACCTGTACATCAGCGCTGATATTATACCTATTAGCTTTGGCATTTTCAGCTTTCGCAAACCGAGCAGGATATTGTGGAATTTCTCCGTTGAAGTGAGCACTATCAAAAGGATCAACGCCGAATAAGCTTTCAGGAAAATCGAAATGCCAACCATATATTCATGATTGTATGACCCCAGTGACCGGAAATCGCTTGTTAGCATTCCTGACAGCGGGTAAAACAGCGCTGTCAGCAGAATAAAGGGGGCAACTACCAGGCACCGTTTCATAATATATCCCCAGGGTATGCGGCTGACTGCTGCTATTACACCGATTACAGGGATATAAAATAGGAAAGGGAACAACTCCCCCCTGGTTTCTGAAACGATAATTAATATCAGGCACAGGGCAGTTAGCGTTTTTATACGGGGATCGAGCCTGTGAACAGGTGAATCCAGATCACTGTACTTGTCTATGAATGAGTGTTTCAACTTTTATTACTGTTGTTTTTTGGCTGCCTGCCTTGTCTTAATACCGTAAAATATACCGGTGATACCAAATATCAGTGCAAGTCCGAATAGAACCCTGTAAATAACCGGAATACCTACCATGAATACACATTCTGAAGCTGTTGTTTCAACAGCAGCAGCTTCCTGCTCCTTGTCAACATCTGCAACAGGGTCTTCTTCCGGGGCAAAAAAGTCACTGCCCACTGTTATAGTGATCCTGCTGGCATGCCCCATCCCGTCGTCTATTCCAAAAACCCACTCACCCTGCGTGTCGGGCACAAAGGAGAAAAAACCGTCCCTGTCGGTGTAGCCGGTCTGGAAAGGATCCGTTTCGCCGGGTGCATAGATCATGACCCTGGCATCAATCACAGGTGATGTTGCTGAGAAAAATGATTTAACCTTCACAACAGGCGGATACTTTTCTGTTTCAAAGTTAATACCGTGACCCGTTACAGTCGTACTGACAATAAAAAAGGCAATGATACCCAAAAGGGTTGATTTTGACATAACAATATGTTTTATTTGAATTATAATTAACTATATAAACTGAAATTTGTAAAAAATATTTCTTCATGGCAGCAATCCGGGTTTAACCCTGCGTATGAACCTTACCGCTCCAAGTGTTATAACACCTTCTATAGCAGCCAGCAGCAGGTACACGGAAAATAGGTAAAGAATCCCCCTGCCGTAACCTGACACCCTGAATTCAAGTATCATAAGCAACATCGGTACGATAATGCCGAGAAACCCTGCCAAAAGTGCCCTTATATTCTCATTAATAAATTTTGTTTTCCATATCATCCAGCCTGCAAATGCGCCTGCTCCCATATTAATGGAGTTGACCCCCAGCGTTACCAGTCCGCCGTGCTGAAAGATAAGCGACTGGAAAAGGAGAGCGGCAAACACAGGAGGAAAAGAACGTTTCCCGAGTATAATGCCGGCAATGCCAAAGAGTCCCAAATGCATGGATGTCCCTGCAAGGGGAAAATGGATAAGTGATGCAACAAAGAGAGCTGCACCCATCATTCCCATCCGGGGTATCTCTTCAACCGAAGTGTTCCGCCCCGAAAGGTAAACCAGTCCTATTGAAACAACACCAGCGGCAATACAAACATTTGTATCAATTATACCGTCGGAAATATGCATGATGTAATGATATATATGAGGATGTAAATATAAGCTATTTCAAAATTTTGCCAATCTCTTATATTATTCCATATGGTTTTTAAGAGCGTTGTTGCTGATTGCAGAGTTTGGTTTTTTTA
>SLCF01000087.1 GCA_007125955.1 Bacteroidales bacterium
CCCTGTATACTTTGCGCTATTCCCGATTGATTCCTCTATCCTCAGCAATTGGTTATACTTTGCAATTCTGTCTGAACGAGAGGCCGAACCAGTTTTTATCATACCTGTATTCAACCCAACTGCAAGATCAGCTATAAAAGTATCTTCGGTTTCACCGGATCGGTGACTGATTACTGCTGTCAGTCCGTTCTGAACAGCTAGCTGAACGGCATCAATTGTTTCGGTAAGAGTGCCTATCTGGTTAACTTTTATGAGAATTGAATTAGCGGCTTTTTCATCAATGCAGCGCTGTAATCTTTTCACATTAGTTACCAGAAGGTCGTCGCCAACTATCTGCACTTTGTGTCCTATCGCAGCCGTAAGCTCTTTCCATCCTTCCCAGTCATCCTCATGAAGCCCATCTTCAATTGACAATATGGGATACCTGTGAACCCACTCTTCCCAGAATCTGACCATCTCTCCGGAAGTAAATGCCTGTTTGGTTGATTCGAAATAGTACTCTTTTTTTTCCGGATTGTAGAACTCAGATGCTGCAGGGTCAAGAGCAATATAAATATCTTCGCCTCCCTTGTATCCGGCTTTATCAATCGCTTCCAGCACCACTTCAATTGCCTCTTCATTTGATGAAAGGTTTGGCGCAAATCCTCCCTCATCTCCTACATTTGTGGAGTGACCCTTTTGTTTCAGAACATTTTTCAGGCTATGGAAAACCTCGGTGCCCATTCTGAGAGCTTCACGAAATGACGATGCCCCCACAGGCATGATCATGAACTCCTGTATATCTATAAGGTTGTCGGCATGAGAACCGCCGTTCAGTATATTCATCAATGGAATGGGCAATGTATTTGCATTTGCCCCTCCTATGTAACGATACAATTCCTGTCCGGTATAATCTGCTGCAGCACGCGCTGCTGCCAGGGAAACTCCAAGTATTGCATTTGCTCCCAGCTTTCCTTTGTTCCCGGTACCGTCCAGATTGATCATAGCAGCATCGATACCATTCTGGTCACAAACGTTGAATCCGGCAAGCTTTTGCGCAATTATTGAATTTACGTTGTCAACAGCCCTTAGAACCCCTTTGCCTGAATAGCGGTTCTTGTCCTTGTCCCGGAGCTCCACAGCCTCATGAACTCCTGTAGATGCTCCTGAAGGAACGGCAGCGCGGCCATAAAACCCGTTTTCTGTAACCAGTTCGACCTCTATAGTCGGATTACCCCTTGAATCAATTATTTCTCGTGCTTTTATCCTGTCTGTCTTTTCCATATTTTTTGCTCAGTTTGGACTGATTTTCAGAAAAAGTTAGGTGCAACACCGGCTATGAATTAAGAAAATTACTCTTTGCTCTCTTCTTTTGGTTCTTCACCGCTATCCTTCTTCTCTTTTTTCTTCTCCTCTCCGGACGATTCGGGGCTGGCTGTTTTTTTACCTTTTGCGGGATCTTTCGGTTTTTCCGTTTTTTCCTCCACTTGTTTTTCCTCTGCAGGAGACTCCTTCTTTTTTGCTTTCTTTTCAGCAGCTTTCTTCTCTTTTTCTTCTTTTCCGGGAGCCTCTTCTGTTTTCTTTCCGGGAGCTTTCTCCTCTTTCTCTTCTGCTCCTGATGTTACTTCAGCTTTTTTTTCAACTGCTTCGGCTCCGGCTTCAACATCTGCGGCAGGTGGATCTCCTTTCTGTTCACCTGATTTATCCTCTTCTCTCACAGGAGTTTGTTCAGGCTTTTCTTCTGTGTCGGATAACTGTCCGGTTTCCTGTTCAGTGGTAGCAGCTGCTGGCTTCTCAGCGGCACCGGTCTCTTTCTTCTTTCCTCCCCTTCTCCTGGTGCGTTTTCCTTTTGTTTTGGTTTCTGTTGCTGAAGCAAGCATATTTTCGTTATAGTCAACCAGTTCGATTATGCACATATCGGCATTATCTCCCAGTCGGTTACCTGTTCTAAGTATCCTTGTATAACCACCAGGACGGTTTGCTATCTTTGTTGCTATCTCCCTGAATAGTTCCGAAACAGCATGTTTATTCTTCAGATAACTGAATACAAGCCTTCTTGAATGCGTGGAATCATTCTTAGCCTTTGTTATAAGAGGCTCAACATATACACGCAGAGCTTTGGCTTTGGCTGTTGTGGTTGAAATGCGTTTATGAAGTAAAAGCGATGATGCCATATTGGCAAGCATTGCTTTTCGGTGTGAATTCGTTCTCCCCAGGTGATTCAGTTTTTTTCTGTGTCTCATCTTTTATTATTGGTTGTCTAATTTATACTTGGATATATCCATTCCAAATGTCAGATTCATTGACTCTAGCAACTGATCCAGCTCTGTAAGTGACTTTTTGCCGAAATTGCGGAACTTGAGAAGATCGTTCTTGTTATACTGTACCAGGTCGCCTAGTGTGTCTATCTCGGCAGCTTTCAGACAGTTAAGCGCTCTTACCGACAGATCAAGGTCAACCAGCCTCGTTTTCAATAGTTGTCGCATATGAAGAACCTCCTCATCAAACTCTTCATTGGCAAACTTCTCTTCTGTATCGAGAGTGATTTTCTCGTCTGAAAAGAGCATGAAATGAAGTATCAAAATCTTTGCAGCTTCTTTTAGGGCTTCCTTGGGATGTACTGAACCGTCAGTTATAATTTCAAGTATCAGCTTTTCATAGTCGGTTTTCTGCTCAACCCTGAAGTTTTCAACCTCATACTTGACATTCTTGATGGGTGTGAAAATGGAATCCATGGCAATAAGTCCAAATTCCTGCTCAGCCGGCTTATTCTCCTCAGACGAAACATAGCCGCGCCCTTTGTTGATTGTAACCTCTATTTCAAGATTAACATCCGGCTCCATACGGCAGATAAGATGGTCAGGATTGAGAACAGTAAAACCGCTCATAAATTTGTCCAGATCACCTGCCTTGAACTCTTCCTTTCCGTCGATTTTAATATAGATTTTTTCCTCCTCAGAGTCCTTTGATTCTCTCTTTAACCTTATCTGTTTAAGGTTCAGAACGATTTCGGTCACATCTTCCATAACACCGGTAATAGAGGAAAACTCGTGATCCACTCCCGATATTTTAACTGTGGTTATAGCATAACCTTCAAGTGATGAGAGAAGTATCCTTCTCAGTGCGTTACCTACTGTAATCCCGTATCCGGGCTCAAGAGGGCGGAATTCAAACTTGCCGAACGTATCGGTCGATTCGAGCATAATAACCTTTTCAGGCTTCTGGAATGCTAATATTGCCATTACAATTTTATTTTGAATACAATTCTACAATTAATTGTTCCTTGATATTTTCGGGTATTTCTGAACGTTCAGGCATGTTCAGGAATCTCCCGGTCATTTTTTCCTGATCCCATTCAATCCAGGAGTATGCATTCCTTTTTCTCTGTGACAGTGAATCGTTTATAGTTTCGAGGGATTTTGACTTCTCCCTCACCCCTACATGATCACCTGGCTTTATTGTATATGAAGGTATATTTACCACATGCCCGTTAACCATGATGTGTCTGTGCGTAACAAACTGACGTGCAGCTGCACGGGTGGGAGCAATACCCATCCTGTAAACCACATTATCCAGCCTTGATTCCAGCAGCTGTAAAAGAACTTCACCTGTAATACCCTTGGCTGCCGATGCCTTGTGGAAAATGTTATAGAACTGCCTTTCCAGTACTCCATACGTATACTTGGCCTTCTGCTTTTCCTGCAGCTGGATCCCGTACTCGGATGTTTTTTTCCTTTTTTTGTTTAAACCATGGTGCCCCGGTGGATAGTTCTTTTTCTCCAAAACCTTGTCGGCTCCGAATATGGGTTCACTGAATTTTCTTGCTATTTTCGTTCTGGGTCCTCTGTATCTTGCCATCTTTACTTATAAATTATTTTTTATTGCCTTTTAATGTATTATACTCTTCTGCGCTTGGGAGGACGGCATCCGTTATGCGGCAAAGGTGTTACATCCACAATTTCTGTAACCTCTATACCGGTGTTGTGAATTGTGCGTATTGCAGACTCCCGGCCCGAACCGGGTCCCTTTACATAGACCTTTGCCTTCCTCATTCCCAGGTCATAGGCAACTTTTGCACATTCTGTCGCCGCTACCTGTGCTGCATAGGGTGTGTTCTTCTTTGAACCCCTGAAGCCCATTTTCCCGGCGGACGCCCAGGAAATTGTCTGGCCGTTGCTATTGCACATTGTAATGATAATATTGTTAAAAGATGCCTGAATATGAGCCTGTCCCACCGGCTCAACCTTAACAACCCTTTTTCTTGTTGTCCCTGTCTTTTTAGCCATTTTGAAAATTGATTATATTATTTGGTTGCCATCTTTTTGTTGGCAACTGTCTTTTTTCTTCCCTTTCTTGTCCTGGCGTTGTTCTTTGTACTCTGACCACGCACAGGCAATCCTGACCTGTGGCGGATACCCCGGTAACAACCGATATCCATAAGCCTTTTAATATTCATCTGCATAGATGAGCGCAACTCCCCTTCCACTTTATACTGTTCGTTGACAATAGTCCTTATCTCGGACAATTGCTTGTCGTCCCAGTCCTTTACCTTGACACTGCCTTCAATCCCCGCTTTAGAGAGAATTTCCCTTGCGGCACTTATTCCTATACCGTAAATATAGGTGAGGCCTACTTCTCCCCTTTTGTTTTTTGGTAGATCTACTCCAACTATTCTTGCCATATATTTAAAATTTTGTCGGTTTCATATAAAAAATTCAGCCCTGGCGTTGCTTAAACCTGGGGTTTTTTTTGTTTATTACATATAACCTTCCCTTGCGTCGTACAATTTTGCACTCAGCACTTCTCTTCTTTACCGATGCTCTTACTTTCATTCTTCGAATTTTTAATTATATTCCAATATTTAATTTCATCAACCAAAACCTTTCACAACATGGTGCAAAAAACTGCCTTCTCCGTTTTTAATCATTCTAAAACCTGCGTGAACAGGCCTCAGTTTTTCAACAATTCAATTTTTTCGGTTTGCACACCGGGTAACATTACTTGTACCTGTAGCAAATCCTCCCTTTCGTAAGATCGTAAGGCGACATTTCCACCTTAACCTTGTCTCCGGGAAGAATCTTAATATAGTGCATACGCATTTTGCCCGATATATGGGCAATAATTGTATGCCCGTTCTCCAGCTCAACCTTGAACATTGCGTTTGACAATGCTTCAACAATTGTACCATCCTGTTCTATGGCTGGTTGTTTTGCCATGGCAGTTCCTTGTTTTTGGTTTTTAATTCCTGCTCAATATACTCAAAAGTTGATAATATATCCGGTTTCTCTTTTTGTACTACTATTGCAAGTTCATAATGTGCAGAAGGCTCACCGTCACGAGTACGGATAGTCCATCCGTCAGCCTTCTGGTATATATTTCTTTTGCCCATGTTAATCATAGGCTCAATGCATATAACAAGTCCGCTTTTCAGTTTTATCCCGCTGCCTCTTTTACCAAAATTGGGCACTTCGGGTGCTTCATGAAGTTTTTTCCCAAGACCGTGCCCTACCAGTTCCCTTACAACCGAGAATCCTGATTTCTCGGCATGCGACTGGACAGCATAACTTATATCACCAAGCCTGTTTCCTTCAACTGCATTGCTGATCCCTCTCATCAGGCACTCGTAAGTAATCCGAAGAAGTTCCCTGGCTTTACCGTTTATCTCTCCAACTGGAAAGGTGAATGCGGTGTCACCATAATAACCGTTCAATATAACACCACAATCTATTGAGAGAATGTCCCCGTTCCTGAGTGCCTTTTCAGAAGGTATTCCGTGAACCACTTCGCTGTTGAGTGAGGTGCAGAGTGTGGCGGGAAATCCGTCGTAACCTTTGAATCCCGGATCTGCACCGTGATCCCTTATATACTCCTCCGCAATCCTGTCAAGTTTCAATGTGGTCACCCCTTCCTCAATATGTTTCGCCAGCTCAGCCAATGTTTTGGATACCAGCAAATTTGACTGGCGTAACTTTTCAATCTCCTCTCCGTTTTTTAACACCGACATCAAAGAACGTAAATTATTCAGTTTATATTACACCACCTCCTGAACGGCCCTTAATCCTTCCTGATTTCATCAGTCCGTCATAATGCCTCATCAGCAGGTGGCTTTCTATTTGCTGTAACGTATCAAGGGTTACCCCAACCATAATAAGCAGTGAAGTCCCCCCGTAAAATTGCGCAAACTGTGCATTCACTCCTGCCAACATTGCAAATGCAGGCAATATGGCAACAAAAGCAAGACACAATGAGCCAGGCAGTGTAATTCTCGACATTATAGTATCGAGAAACTCGACTGTTCTCTTACCGGGTTTCACTCCCGGGATGAATCCGCCGTTACGTTTCATATCCTCGGCCATTTGCGTTGGGTTGATTGTAACGGCTGTATAAAAATAGGTGAACAATATAATTAAAACGGCAAAAGTAAAATTGTACCAGAATCCGGTGAAATCGGAAAATGCTGCAGCAAAGCCTGACATTGCCTCACTGTCTGTAAAACCTGAAAGAGTGAGTGGTACAAACATAAGTGCCTGGGCAAATATAATAGGCATAACCCCTGCGGAATTGACTTTCAGCGGGATATATTGTCTTACCCCTCCGTACTGTTTGTTCCCGACAATACGTTTCGCGTACTGAACAGGTATCCTTCTGGTCCCTTGAACAAGAAGAATAACACCCATGAACACCAGGAACAGCACAATCATTTCCACTATAAACATTACCAGTCCACCCCCCTGCTGCTGTTCAAGCCTTGCAAAAAACTCGGCGAAAAGTGCAAAAGGCAACCTGGCAATTATACCTACCATAATTATAAGTGATATGCCGTTGCCAATACCTTTTTCTGTTATCCTCTCCCCGAGCCACATTACAAACATAGTCCCCGAAGTCAGAATTATTATTGAAGAGATCCACCAGAACGGTCCCTGGAGAGCAAATGCGGCATCGGAAAGTTGTACCTGCAGGTTCCTGAGATAAGCAGGAGCCTGGAATATAAGTATTACAACGGTAAGGTAACGGGTGATCTGGTTAATCTTTCTCCTTCCGCTTTCTCCTTCCCTCTGAAGCCTCTGAAAATATGGAACTGCTATACCCAGTAGCTGCACAACAATTGATGCGGAGATATAGGGCATAATCCCAAGTGCAAAAATGGATGCGTTGGCAAAAGCCCCTCCTGAAAACATATCGAGCAACCCAAGAATCCCGTCGGCTGTCTGCTGCTTCAGTTCGCTCAGCTGAGCCGGGTCAACCCCGGGTAATACCACAAAAGTTCCGACCCTGTAAATTAAAAGAATCCCCAGGGTATACAATATTCTGGAACGGAGATCTTCAATCTTGAAAATGTTCTTTATGGTCTCAATAAATTTTCTCATTAAACTATAGTTTTACAGCTTTCCCGCCTTTTGATTCTATTGCTTCAATAGCAGATTTTGAAAATGCGTGGGCATGGACTTCAAGTTTTGCAGTTAAAGTGCCATTCCCAAGAACTTTTACCAGGGTTTTGCCGGATGCAAGTCCTGCTTCAATCATAGTCTGAAGATCAAGTTTGGCTAAACTCTTTTTTTCAGATATCTCCTGTAGTGTACCAATATTAATGCATTTATATTCCCTGCGGTTAATATTATTGAAGCCGAATTTGGGAACGCGTCTTTGCAATGGCATTTGACCTCCCTCAAAGCCAAATCTTCTCTTGTACCCCGATCTGGATTTGGCACCTTTATGGCCTTTGGTTGAAGTGCCTCCTCTTCCTGAACCTTCTCCCCTGCCTAATCTTTTGCTCTTTCTGACCGAACCTTCGGCTGGTTTCAAATTACTTAAATCCATATTGAATATCTTAAGTTGATTAAACCTTTTCAGTTTTAACTAAATGTTTCACTTTTTCAAGCATGCCCAAAATCTGAGGGTTAGCTTCTGCTTCTGCTGAACTGTTTACCTTGTTCAGCCCGAGAGCTTCCAGCGTCTTTTTCTGGCGTGCTGTACTTCCTATTTTACTTTTCACTAATGTATATCTGATCCTGGCCATATGTAAATTTATTTTATCCGTTAAACACCCTGTCTATCGATATACCTCTCAACTCTGCAACACTGCCCGGATCTCTCATATCAATCAGGGCAGAAAAAGTGGCTTTAACCAGGTTGTGGGGATTCGACGATCCCTTGGATTTTGCAAGAACATCTGTTATTCCGACACTTTCAAGCACTGCACGCATAGCTCCGCCTGCAACAACACCTGTACCGTGAGAGGCCGGTTTTAGAAAAACCTTAGCTCCGCCGTATTTTGAAATTTTTTCATGAGGTATGGTACCCTTATGGATAGGAACTTTAATCAGGTTCTTCTTTGCATCTTCCATTCCCTTGGCTATAGCTGTAGTTACCTCGTTGGCTTTGCCAAGACCGTAACCAACAATGCCAGCCTCATTCCCAACCACTACAATTGCTGAAAAAGTGAACGTTCTCCCACCTTTGGTAACTTTCGTCACCCTTTGTATGCTTACCACCCTTTCTTTAAGCTCTAAATCGCTGGTTTTAATTTTTCTTATAGTTGACATAATTTAAAATTTTAATCCTTCTTCCCTGGCAGCATCTGCTAATGCTTTAACCCTGCCGTGGTACAGGTAACCGTTTCTGTCGAAAACCACCTCAGTGATTTTTTTTTCTTTTGATTTTTTTGCAATCATTTTACCGACCAGCTTTGCCTGTTCTGTTTTGTTTATATCCTTCTGGTCGTAAATATCTTTCTCAAGATAAGAGGCACTTACAAGTGTATTCCCATTTAAATCATCAATAAGTTGCACATATATGCCACGGTTACTTCTGAATACACTCATCCGTGGTTTTTCAGCTTTTCCGTTTATATGTTTTCGGATCCTTTGCCTGATCCTCTTTCTTCTTTCACGCTTTGTTAAAGCCATAGCTCCAATTAATTTACAAAATTATACACTGGCTGATTTGCCTGCTTTCTTCCTGATATACTCGCCAACAAACTTGATTCCCTTGCCTTTATAGGGTTCCGGCGGCCTGAGTGAACGTATCTTTGCGGCAACCTGCCCCAGCAGCTGCTTGTCAGTACTTGTCAGGGTGATCACCGGATTTTTGCGGCGTTCTGTCTTGGTTTCAACTTTTACCTCATCGGGAATCTGAAAGTAGATTTCGTGGGAATACCCGAGGCTAAGCTCCAGTAACTGTCCCTTTGCCTCCGCCCTGAAACCTACACCTACAAGCTCCTGCTGTATTTTATATCCTTCAGAAACACCTGTGACCATATTGCTTATAAGTGTCCTGTAAAGACCGTGCATCGACTTGTTTTCCTTGGAATCATCTGCACGGGTGACCAGAACTTTACCCTCTTCCACATTGACGGATATGCCGGGATTAACCTTCTGATTCAGTTCACCAAGGGGGCCTTTGACACTGACATTCAGGCCTTCTACAGTAACAGTTACCTTTTCAGGTATTTCCAAAGGTAAATTTCCTATTCTTGACATTTCTAAAAACTCCTCTTTTTAATATACATAACATAACACTTCGCCTCCAAGACTCTTTGTCCTGGCTTCTTTATCAGACATAACGCCCTGAGAAGTAGAGATGACCGCTATTCCAAGTCCGTTCAAAACCCTGGGCAATTTATCCTTGCCACAGTACTGCCTTAATCCGGGCCTGCTGATACGCTTCAGTGATTTTATCACAGGCTCTTTTGTTTCAGGATGATATTTCAGTGCGATTTTAATTACACCCTGCAAATTGTCATCCATAACCTTATAGTTCAGGATATAACCCTTCTCATGCAAAATTCTGGTTATATCTTGCTTAATGTTTGAAGCTGGTATTTCTACCACTTTATGTTTTGCCATCACCGCATTCCTAATACGCGTAAGATAATCTGCTATCGGATCTGTCATTTGAGTAAATATTATTTATTCTTTTATAATGAACTTTACCAGCTGGCTTTTTTTACCCCTGGAATCAAGCCTTTTGATGCCATTTCCCTGAATGTGATCCGGCTGACCCCAAACTGCCTTATATAGCCTTTCGGACGGCCGGTGAGCTTGCACCTGTTGTGCAAACGTATGGGATTGCTGTTCCTGGGAAGCCTGCTGAGCCCCACATAGTCGCCTGCTGCTTTTAGTTTGGCGCGTTTTTCCGCATATTTTTCAACCAGCTTGAGCCGCTTTACTTCACGGGCTTTCATTGATTCTTTAGCCATATTTAATTCTTTTTTATATCCTTAAATGGTAATCCGAACTCACGAAGCAGGGCATATCCCTCTTCATCGGTTTTTGCCGTTGTTACGAAAGTAATTTCCATTCCCATTATCTTATTGACCTTGTCGATATCTATCTCAGGAAATATAATTTGCTCACTTATCCCCAGGGTATAATTCCCGCGGCCGTCAAACTTATTGCTTATCCCCCTGAAGTCTCTAATACGAGGTATTGCTGCTGCAATTAGCCTCTCCATGAATTCATACATCTGCTCCCTGCGTAACGTTACCCTCACTCCGATAGGTGTGTTACGGCGGAGTTTGAAGTTTGAAATATCCTTTTTGGAAACTGTCTGCACCGCCTTTTGGCCAGCAATCTCCGTAAGTTCCCTTTCTGCTGTCTCGATAAGCTTCTTGTCTGCTACAGCTTCTCCGACACCCTGATTTATAACGATTTTTAACAGTCTGGGCACCTGCATTACACTTTTGTAATTGAACTCCTTTTTAAGCGCCGGGACTATTTCAGTAAAATATTTCTCTTTTAGTATAGGCTTGTATTCCATTACTTAATCTCCTCTCCTGATGTTTTTGAATAACGAACCAGCTTGTTTTTATCGTTTAATTTCCTGCCAATCCTCGTTGGTTTACCACTGGAGGGATCAACAACCATAAGGTTTGAAATATTGACGGGTGCCTCCTTTTTTAAAATGCCGCCCTGAGGGTTCTTGGCATTTGGTTTTGTATGCTTGGAAACAATATTCACCCCTTCTACAAGGGCTTTAGCGGTCTTGGTCATGACATCAAGAACTCTTCCCTGTTGACCTTTTGACTCACCGGATATCACATAAACGATATCTCCTTTTTTTATGTGTAATTTTTTTCTCATTACCCCTGTTTTTTTCCTGATTATAAAACTTCTGGTGCAAGCGAAACAACCTTCATGTATTTTTCTCGAAGTTCCCTGGGAATAGGCCCGAATATTCTCGTCCCTCTCAGTTCACCGAGATTGTTCAGCAATACTACTGCATTGTCGTCAAAACGGATATATGAACCGTCATTCCTTCTGATCTCCTTTTTTGTCCTCACAACCACTGCCCTGGATACAGTTCCTTTTTTGATATCTCCCGAAGGAATTGCGCTTTTTATGGTAACCACTATTGTATCACCAACAGAGGCATAACGCTTACCGGTGCCGCCAAGCACCCTGATGCACAGCACCTCTTTCGCTCCGCTGTTATCAGCAACTGTTAATCTGCTTTCCTGTTGTATCATTTTTATTTAGCTCTTTCAAGGATTTCTACTAATCTCCAGCACTTGTCTTTGCTTAACGGCCGGGTTTCCATTATTTTAACCTTGTCACCAATGTTGCAGCTGTTTTGCCCGTCATGAGCCATGAACTTTGTTGTCTTTTTCATGAATTTCTTGTAAACAGGGTGCTTTATCCTGCGGTCAACAGCTACCACAATGGATTTTTCCATTTTATTGCTAACCACAACACCGGTGCGTTCTTTTCTTAAGCTTCTCTTTTCCATTGCAAATACTAACTTTTCGTATTCTCATTAGCCAACCGTTGACGAAGGATCGTTTTAAGCCTGGCGATATTTTTCTTTGTTTGTGTGATTTTCAAAGGGTTATCAAGCGGAGAAACCGCATGGTTCATCCTAAGCTTTGTCAGGAGGTTTTTTTCGGTATCTATCCTCTCTTCGATCTCCTTGGTTGTAAACTCATTTATTTCTGATGTCTTCATATTTCGTTATGCTGATGTTTCAAAAAAATCGCGTCTTACTATAAATTTTGTCGTTACAGGTAATTTCTGAGCCGCCAGTCTGAGTGCTTCCCTGGCAACCTCGAAAGGAACACCGTCTGCTTCGATAATAATCCGCCCCGGGGTAACCGGTGCAACAAATTCTTCGGGCATACCTTTTCCTTTTCCCATCCTGACCTCGGCGGGCTTTTTTGTAATAGGCTTATCGGGAAATATCCGTATCCAGATTTTCCCTTCCCTTTTCATATAGCGGGTAACAGCCTGACGTGCAGCTTCTATCTGACGACCGGTTATCCATGACGACTGCAGGACTTTTATTCCGAAAGAACCGAAAGCAAGCTGGTTGCCTCTCTGAGCATTCCCCTTCATCCTCCCTTTTTGTTGCCGCCTGTATTTTGTCTTTTTTGGTTGTAACATTATTCCAGTAATATTTTGTTATTTTCTTCTTTTCTTGAATCCTGGCTTACCTTTCTGGTCGCCCGGCGCTGTTCCGGAAGCTCCGAGGTTGGGTGAGAGGTCGCGCTTTCCGAAAACCTCACCGTTGCAGATCCAAACTTTCACACCAACAAGCCCTACTTTTGTAAGTGCCTCACTCAAAGCATAATCAATATCCGCCCTCAATGTGTGCAGCGGTATCCTTCCCTCCTTATAGGTTTCTGTTCGGGCCATCTCTGCACCACCAAGCCTGCCGCTTATCTGTACCTTAATCCCTTCTGCCCCCATTCTCATTGTTGAAGCAATGGCCATTTTGATAGCCCTGCGAAATGAGATCTTTCCTTCAATCTGACGGGATATGTTGTTGGCAACAATCGTGGCATCCAGCTCGGGACGCTTAACTTCAAAGATATTTATCTGAACTTCCTTCTGTGAAATTTTCTTAAGCTCTTCCTTCAGCTTGTCAACTTCCTGGCCGCCCTTACCTATTATTATACCGGGTCGTGCCGTATTGACAGTGATAGTTATAAGCTTCAGGGTGCGCTCAATGATTATCTTTGAAATACTGGCTTTTGCAAGTCTTGCATTAAGGTATTCGCGTATTTTCACATCTTCAACGAGCTTGGCCGAGTACTGCCTTCCTCCATACCAGTTGGAATCCCAGCCTTTGATAATTCCCAGTCTGTTGCTTATCGGATTAACTTTTTGTCCCATCTATTGTTTTGTTTGTAGTATTGATTTCCTCTTCTTTCTGATCGCTGTCAATAACCAGGGTAACATGGTTCGATCGCTTTCTTATTCTGTGTGCCCTTCCCTGTGGTGCCGGTCTGAGCCTCTTGAGAGTCCTTGCCTGATCAACGTAGATCTGCTTTACCACCAGATTTTTATCCTCAAGCCTTACACCTTCGTTTTTGTTCTGCCAGTTTGAAATTGCTGACAAAAGCAGCTTTTCAACTCTTTTTGACGCTTCTTTCGGACTGTACCTGAGCATATCCAAAGCGGTATTAACCTCGATACCTCTTATCATATCTGCAACAAGTCTCATTTTCCTTGGCGAGGTCGGGCAGTTTCGCAGCACGGCTAAATACCTGCTCCTGTTTTCTTCCTTTATCCTTTGCGCTTTTTTCTGTTTTCGTGATCCCATTTTCTGCCTGGTAATTATGTTATATCTTTATAAAATCTGTTTTCCGGTAAATATCTTTCCAGTTGCCCTGGTATCTTATTCTGCAGCAGACTGAAGGAATTCTCTCTTCCGCCTTACCGTCAGCTGAAACTCTTATTTCCTTTTCCCTCCGTGTCCCCTGAATATGCGAGTGGGAGAAAATTCTCCGAGCTTGTGTCCCACCATATTCTCTGTAATATAAACCGGAATAAATTTGTTCCCGTTGTGAACCGCAATAGTGTTACCCACAAAATCGGGGGAAATAACAGAACGGCGGGACCATGTCTTGATAACGGTTTTTTTTCCGCTCTGATTAGCTTCTGTAACCCTTTTTTCCAGTTTAAAATCAATGAAGGGACCTTTTTTTAATGAACGACTCATAAATATTCAGTTTAGCCTTTAATACTATTTCCTCTTTTCAACAATATATTTGTTTGAATCCTTTTTCTTAAACCTTGTTTTGTAACCTTTTGCCGGGACTCCCTTACGTGATCTCGGGTGGCCGCCGGAAGCACGTCCTTCACCTCCTCCCATAGGATGATCTACCGGGTTCATGGCTACACCCCTTACTCTCGGCCTGCGGCCCAGCCACCTGCTTCTCCCTGCCTTTCCGGACACTTCAAGTGAATGATCGGGGTTTGAAACTGTTCCTACTGTTGCACGGCATGTTACAAGCACCATTCTTATTTCTCCCGATGGTAATTTTACCGATGCGTACTTGCCTTCCCTGGAAGTAAGCTGTGCATATGACCCCGCACTTCGTGCCATTGACGCACCTTTTCCAGGCTTCAGCTCAATATTGTGTACTACGGTTCCGAGTGGTATATCGGAAAGGAAAAGGGTATTTCCAATCTCCGGTGCCACATTTTTTCCGGATTTGATTGTTTGTCCGGGCTTAATTCCGACAGGAGCAATAATATACCTTTTCTCACCATCGGAGTAGACAACCAGTGCAATTCTTGCGGAACGGTTCGGATCATATTCTATTGACTTAACCACCGCAGGAACGCCATCCTTGTCCCTTTTAAAATCAATCAGCCTGTACCTTCTTTTATGACCGCCACCCATGTAGCGTAAAGTCATTTTACCCTGGTTGTTCCTTCCTCCTGACTTCTTCAACGGCATCAGCAGGGACTTCTCAGGCCTGTCTGTTGTTATATTTTCAAAAGTAGACTTTATTTTATGTCGCTGACCCGGCGTAACCGGTTTTAATTTTTTTACTGCCATTTTTCCTCTCTTATATATTGCTGTAAAAATCTATGCTTTCACCTTCTGCCACTGTAATAATTGCTTTTTTGCAGGAAGGAGTCCTGCCCGATATTAAACCTGTACGGGTGTATCTCGTCTTGTTCTTGCCGCCGTAACGCATTGTATTAACAGACTCTACATTAACGTCATACATTTCCTCAACAGCCTTCTTTATCTGCAACTTGTTTGCATTTTTATCGACAATGAACCCGTAACGGTTGAGCTTCTCGCCCATATTTGTCATTTTCTCGGTCACTATCGGTTTAAGTAGAATATCCATCTCTAATAATATTTCTAATTGCTGAATGATTTGTCCAGAACATCAATTGCACTCTCGCTAAATAACAGAACAGGAGAATTGACAATATGATATGTCGTTAGTTCTGAGGCCGTTAAAACATTAAAGCCCGGCAAATTTCGCGAGGACAAATATATGTTTTTATTTTGTTCAGGTAAAACCAAAAGGGACTTTTTATTTATTTTTAAACTATTGACAATAGAAAGGCATTTCCGTGTTTTGGGTTCCTCCATCTGAAAATCCTCGATCACAAAAATACTGTTTTCTTTTGCCTTGTATGAGAGGGCAGATTTGCGTGCCAGCTGTTTCACCTTTTTGTTCAGCTTGAAACGGTAGTCCCGGACACGCGGACCAAAAGTACGCCCGCCACCCCTGAAAATAGGCGATTTTATATTACCGGCCCGGGCTGTGCCGGTACCCTTTTGCCTTTTGATCTTTTTGGTGCTTCCGGTAATTTCAGCGCGTTCTTTTGTCTTGCTGGTTCCCTGCCTGTTATTTGCCATGAACTGCTTTACATCGAGATATATGGCGTGATCATTGGGCTCGATTCCGAAAACGGCATCTTTGAGGCTTACCTTCCTGCCTGTATCTTCTCCGTTGATATTGTAAACTGTTAATTCCATTACTGCTCAATAGTTAAGTATGAACCTTCTGCTCCGGGTACTGATCCCTGTACAATTAATATATTTTTTTCAGGTATTATTTTAACAACCCTTAATGATATCATCATGACCCTTTCGCCACCTGTACGCCCGGCCATCCGCATACCTTTGAATACTCTTGACGGATCCGAGGAACTTCCGATAGAACCTGCTGCACGTTCCCTGTTATGTTGTCCGTGGGTAGCCCCTCCGACTCCGGAAAATCCGTGTCTCTTTACAACCCCCTGAAAACCCTTCCCCTTGGAAATCCCGGAGATATCAAGCCAGGTGTCATTTTCGAGAAAATCTACCGTTAACACATCTCCAGTTTTCAGTTTATCAGAGAATCCCCTGAACTCAACAAGCTTTTTCCTGGGGTTTGTTTTTGCTTTTTTAAAATGTCCCAGCAGGGGCTTTGTACAGCTTTTTTCCCTTTTTTCGTCAAATGCAAGCTGAACAGCTTCATAGCCGTCCTTCTCCTGGGTCTTTACCTGTGTAACCACACACGGACCAACTTCAATTACAGTACAAGGGATGTTTTTGCCATCCTCCGTGAACAGTGAAGTCATTCCTATTTTTTTTCCAATTAATCCGGGCATCTTTTATGCTATTTTTCAAAAAATTACACTTTTATTTCAACCTCAACACCACTGGGCAGTTCAAGCTTCATCAGCGCATCAATTGTTTTTGGCGTTGAACTGTATATGTCCAGCAACCTTTTGTAAGAATTCAGCTCAAACTGCTCCCTTGCTTTCTTATTAACAAACGGGGAGCGTAAAACCGTAAATATCCTCTTATGTGTTGGCAACGGGATAGGCCCGCTCACTATGGCACCGGTGGGCTTTACGGTTTTTACAATCTTTTCAGTGGACTTGTCCACGAGGTTGTGATCGTATGACTTTAACTTTATTCTGATTTTCTGGCTCATTTTGTTTATTTTATACTGTATTCTTTGCTTCCCTTGGAACTCTCCAATATATTTTTTGCGACTTCGGGAGCAACTTCCTGGTAGTGTGAGAACTCCATTGTTGAAGTTGCCCTGCCCGATGTTATTGTACGAAGATCTGTAACATAACCGAACAGTTCGGCCAACGGAACTTTTGCCTTTATAACCCTTGCACCCGCTTTACTTTCCATTCCTTCCACAAGCCCCCGCCTTCTGTTAAAGTCTGATATAACATCCCCCATATACTCTTCGGGTGTAACCACTTCAACATTCATAAACGGCTCCAGCAGATAGGGCTTTGTTTTGGGGCATGCATTCCTGAAAGCCTGTTTTGCTGCTATCTCGAATGATAAGGAGTCGGAATCGACAGAATGGTAAGATCCGTCAAGCAACTCAACTTTCATGCTTTCAACCTGAAATCCCGCCATAACACCATTGTTCATAGCCTGACGGAATCCCTTTTCAACCGCAGGAATAAACTCTTTAGGTATATTACCACCCTTTATTTCATCAACAAACTGCAGTCCTGTAACATCCTTGTCTGCCGGGGAAATACGCACTGAGATATCGGCAAACTTTCCCCTTCCTCCTGTCTGTTTCTTAAAAACCTCGCGGTGCTCTACCGAAACAGATATTGCTTCCTTGTAAGCTACCTGTGGTGCTCCCTGATTGCATTCCACTTTGAATTCCCTTTTTAACCTGTCCAGAATTATCTCAAGATGCAGCTCCCCCATCCCGTTTATAATGGTCTGGCCTGAACTTTCATCAGTTTCCACTTTAAATGTAGGATCCTCTTCGGCCAGCTTCGAGAGAGCCACACCAAGACGGTCAATATCAACCTGGGTCCTGGGTTCAACGGCAATTCCAAGAACGGGTTCAGGAAAAACTATTGATTCGAGGAGGATCGGCTTTTTCTCATCACACAAAGTGTCGCCTGTTCTGAGATCCTTGGGACCCACAACAGCACAAATATCACCTGCGCCCACCTTATCTTTCGGATTCTGTTTGTTGGAGCGCATCTGGTAAAGTCGTGTTATACGCTCTTTTTTTCCTGACCTTGTATTCACCACATATGAAGCGGCATTGATAACCCCGCTGTAAACACGTAAAAATGCAAGGCGTCCTACAAAAGGATCGGTTGCAATTTTAAAAGCAAGCGCAGCTAGCGGCTCCGATTCAAGGGCTTTCCGTTCCACTTCTTCATTATTTCTCGGGTTTATCCCCTTAACCGAACCTACTTCAACCGGACTAGGAAGAAATTTAACAATGGCATCCAAAAGCCTTTGTATTCCTTTGTTTTTGAATGCCGCCCCACACATAACCGGTATAATGGTCATGGTTATTGTCGCTTTCCTTATAGCCTCGTTCAAATGCTCTTCTGAAATTGATTCCGGGTCCTGGAAAAATTTCTCCAGAATAGTATCGTCAACCTCCGCTACAGCCTCAACCAGCTTTGCCCTGTATTCCTCAGCCTCTTCCTTGTATTCATCGGGTATGGAGGTCATTTCATAATTCATCCCAAGTTTGTCATCTTCGTACCAGATGACTGCTTTCATTTCTATAAGATCTATTAGCCCCCGGAAAGAATCCTCGGAACCGATCGGTATCTGGAGCGGAACCGGATTTGCTCCAAGTTTTTTATTTATCTGGTAAACTACATTGTAAAAATCGGCCCCGCTCCTGTCCATTTTGTTAATAAATCCAATCCTCGGAACCTTATATTTATCAGCCTGCCTCCAAACAGTTTCAGATTGAGGCTCAACGCCTCCTACAGCACAAAATACAGCCACCGCACCATCCAGCACTCTTAGTGATCTTTCTACTTCTACGGTAAAATCAACATGGCCCGGGGTATCAATAATATTTATTTTGTAACTGTCTTGGTTATATTTCCAGAAAGTTGTAACAGCAGCGGAAGTGATAGTAATCCCCCTTTCCTGCTCCTGAACCATCCAGTCCATTGTAGCAGCCCCGTCATCAACCTCACCCATGCGATGAGTAATACCGGTATAATACAGGATGCGCTCCGTAGTAGTAGTCTTCCCCGCATCAATGTGGGCCATTATACCAATATTCCTCGTATATTTCAATTCGCTGCTCATCTATCCTCTCTGTTCTGTATATTATTGTATTATTTTAATGCTAAAACCTGAAATGAGCAAATGCCTTGTTTGCATCAGCCATTCTGTGCATCTCTTCTTTCCTTTTGAAAGCTCCACCCTCTTCATTATAGGCAGCCAGAATCTCCGCTGCAAGCTTTTCTGCCATGGTTTTCCCTGCACGCTTGCGGGCAAAAAGTATCATGTTCTTCATGCATATTGACACCTTCCTTTCAGACCTCACCTCCTGGGGCACCTGGAAAGTTGCTCCGCCTACCCTTCGGCTTTTAACCTCCACCATAGGGGTGATGTTTTCCAAAGCCTTTCTCCATATTTCAAGGGGAGATTTGCCTTCATCCTTCGACTTCTGCTCAACCATTTCGAGAGCATTGTAAAAGATGTCGAATGCCAGACTCTTTTTCCCGTCATGCATAAGATTGTTAACGAAGCGGGTAACCTCCACATCATTATACCTGGGATCCGGCAGCAAAATTCTTTTTTTTGGTTTTGACTTTCTCATCTATTTATCTTTCAGTGTTGTAATTATTTCTTGGGTCGTTTTGTTCCGTATTTTGAACGTCTCTGGCTGCGGCCTTCAACTCCTGAAGTGTCAAGGGCGCCACGGATAAGATGGTATCTTACTCCGGGCAGATCCTTTACCCTGCCACCCCTTATAAGTACAATGGAGTGTTCCTGAAGATTGTGGCCTTCTCCCGGAATATAAGTATTCACTTCCTTCCCGTTGGTAAGCCTGACCCTGGCAACCTTTCTCATCGCTGAGTTGGGTTTCTTGGGAGTCGTGGTGTAAACACGAACACATACACCCCTCCTTTGAGGACATGCATCCAGTGCGGGAGCTTTCTTCTTTTCAACCAGCCTTGTGCGCCCTTTTCTAACTAATTGCTGAATTGTAGGCATATAAGATGTATATTTTAGTTACTAAACTTTTTAACAAAATTGGTGTGCAAAGGTATATTTTTTTTTAAAAAAACAAGAATATTTTATAATTAATTTCTTTATCAGGCCTTGATACTGGGGCATCAAAACGTGAGAGGAGTATTTGAAAAGCTGCAAAAGTAAAATAAATTAATTTACCATACAAAAAAGAACTCCTAATTTTTCTGAGCTTTAATCCGGCAACGGAATGGAAAGCGGGTTTTCTGACAATATATATATAATGACGCGCCGGTTATTTTTTTTAACTGTATTTAAAATCTTAAATTTTTACAGGTTGAATTCCACAGGTTAATTGATAGTTATTAAAAAATTATTACTTTTGAAGGCACTTTTAAACAGAGGTGCTGAGCAGTTCAATCTGCCAGTTTCGGCCGGCTTTTCTCAGAAAGAATTTCAAAGGCGAAACCAAAATCTTTAATATATATATTATGAAGACATATCAGACAGATCAGTTAAGGAATATCGTTATTGCAGGAAACACCAAGTCAGGCAAGACCACGCTGGGGGAAGCGATGCTTTTTGAAGGCGGAGTTATTGAAAGGAGGGGGTCTGTGGACAGCAAAAACACGGTATCCGATTTCAATGAGATTGAACATGAAAACGAAAACTCGGTTTTTGCTGCTGTTTTGCATACCGAGTTTGATGACAAAAAGATTAATATGATTGATGCTCCGGGTCTTGATGATTTCGTTGGCGGACTTATATCTGCATTGCGCCCGGTTGATTGTTCTCTTATGGTGATAAACGGTCAAAACGGTTTTGAGATTGGCACCGAGATTCAGGGACGTTATCTTGAATCTCACAAAAAACCAATGATGCTGGCAGTTAACCAGCTTGATCACGAAAAGATCAATTTTGAGAAAACAGTCGAATCTTTAAAGCAAAGCTATGGCAATAAAGCTGTGCTGATTCAGTATCCTCTTAACCCGGGTCCTGGCTTCAACGCCGTGATAGATGTATTGAAAATGTCAATGTACAAATACCCGGCTGATGGAGGAAAATCGGAGGTGCTTCCTCTGCCTGACGATCAGAAGGATCATGCTGAAGAGCTCAGAAACATACTTATAGAGGCTGCTGCAGAAAATGACGAATCGCTCATGGAGGTATTTTTTGATAAAGGTACACTGAGCGAGGAAGAAATGGTGAAAGGATTGAAGATGGGGCTTAAAACGAGAAACATGTTTCCCGTTCTGTGTGTTTCGGCCATGAAAAACATGGGAATCGACAGACTGATGGAGTTTATTTGCGAACTCGGACCAAATCCAATGGATATAGATCTCGCTGAAACAACCGATGGTGAGGAAATAAAATGTGACTCATCAGCTTCTCCTTCAATTTTCATCTTCAAGTCATCTTTCGAACAGCACATTGGGGAAATCAACTACTTCAAGGTAATGTCAGGTGAAATTACCGAAGGTATGGACTTAGTGAACACAAAAACAAGCTCAAAGGAGAGGCTTTCACAATTGCTTGCAGTTGCAGGGAAAACACGAAGAAAAGTGCCTAAAATGGTGGCGGGTGACATTGGTGCAACAGTAAAGCTTAAGAGCACCAAAACAAACCATACACTTTGTGAAGGAAGTAAAAAGATCAGTTTTCCCGAAATCAGTTTTCCCGAACCCCGTTTCCGTACGGCAATCAAGGCAAAATCTGAATCGGACGAGGAAAAACTGGGAGAAGCCCTTTCCAGAATGCACGAAGAGGACCCCACAATATTAATTGAATACTCAAAAGAGCTCAAACAGATAATCGTATCAGGGCAGGGTGAATACCATCTGAACATACTCAAGTGGCACCTGGACAATATATTCAAGATAGAAACAGAATTCGTTTCACCCAAAATACCTTACCGTGAAACCATAACCAAAGTGGCCCAGGCATCATACAGGCACAAGAAGCAATCGGGTGGTGCCGGACAGTTTGGTGAAGTTCACATGGTAATAGAACCCTATACCGGTGACCAGCCCGAACCTGCAAAATACAAGGTCAACGGCAGGGAATTAAACGTGTCTGTCAGAGGCAAAGAAGAGCACGAACTTCCCTGGGGGGGTAAACTTGTGTTTTACAACTGCATAGTGGGCGGTTCTATAGACACCCGTTTTATGCCGGCCATTCTTAAAGGTATTATGGAAAAAATGGAAGAAGGGCCCCTCACCGGATCATATGCCCGTGATATCAGGGTTGCGGTATATGACGGAAAGATGCACCCGGTTGATTCAAATGAAGTTTCATTCAAGCTGGCCGGAAGAAATGCGTTTAAAGATGCATTTAAAAATGCCGGTCCAAAAATCCTTGAGCCTATCTACGATGTTGAAGTGATAGTGCCATCCGAAAGAATGGGTGATGTAATGAGCGACCTGCAAGGAAGACGGGCAATGATTGAGGGTATGTCAAGCGAAAAGGGGTTTGAAAAAATCAAGGCAAAAGTGCCGCTGGCAGAGATGGGGAAGTATTCAACATCTTTGAGTTCACTTACCAATGGCCGCGCCACTTTCACAATGAAGCTTGCCAAATATGAAGCAGTGCCCGGTGAATTACAGGATAAGCTGCTGAAAGCATACGAAGAGGAGCAGGAAGAAGAATGAAAGTAAAGTATTCAATCCGTTTACTCAGGGCTGGCATGTTGCCAGCCCTGTATTTTTGTTCCATATATTTAAGTAACTGTCACCTCCCCCTGTATAGATGCAGTGCTCCGGTATATTCATATTCCATGCCGTCCCAGCCCCTGCCTTTTATTATATAATAGTAAACTCCGGGCGGGACTTCCCTTCCCCTCCCTGTTGTCCCGTCCCAACCCTCATCAGGATCAGTCCACTCAAAGAGTTTTTGCCCGTTACGGTTGTAGATCACCCCCCTGAATTCCCTCAAAGAACGGCTTTTTACCATGAAAACATCATTTATCCCGTCACCATCCGGAGTAAATACGTTAGGTACCTGCAGTATAGAATAATGTACATAAACGGGATCAGGATATGTGAACTCATCTTCACACCCTGCTTCGCTGTAAGCTTTTAATCTGACAAAATACTCACGTGGTATGGTAAAAACATGAACGGGTTCGAATGAATGGTCGTCGGGCACACCCTGGAAGCCTTCAGGTTCACCGAAAAACCAGTCGAAACTGGCACCGTTTATACTGTTATTTGTAAATTTCACCTCAAGTGGGGCAGGTCCTTCAAGGGGTTCCGGTATAAAATCTGCTTTAACCTCAATGCTCTCATAAAAAACAGAATCAGTTACCGTACATCCGAAATTATCAGTTACAGTAAGATAAAACCATGTATCCTCGTAAGGAGGGGAATAGGTAACAGGACTCAGGTTCTCGGCAGGATAAGGCACAGGAGATGAAGGAAATGAAGTCCATTCAAAAACCATATCGTTATTAAGCTCGAATTGCTCGTGTGTCTGGGGATGATAATGAATTAAGCCCAAAGCTTCAGCACTTCCCTCAAGCGCAAGTTCGCCACATTCAAAATAATTGATTGACGCATTTACCTCAACGCTCTTTTCAAAAACCCACACTACGAAAGTTGTGTCAATCTCAGCACCATCAGAAATTCCAACACGGTAGCCGCCCGCTTCTATCCCCGTTATGGTAGAAGAAGTACCCGAATCGGTGTGGAAAGGCTCAAATGCCAAAGCATCCCGGTTATAGCGAGACCATTCAAAGTTAAAAACCCCGTTATCAACGTTTATAGAAGCATTTAACCCGACGGGCCATTCGCAAAAAACCATGATAGTATCGGGATACTGGACTGAGGAGTATGCCGCCGGAATCTTATAGGCAGGGTATGAAGCGGCGATCTGTCCGTTGAGATCAAAAGCATAAGCTGTTAACAAAGATGCAATCAGGATAATTCTAACGTAAAGGAAAACAGAACTGCGATGCATATCAATCGAATTATGTGAAGTATTCTTCAATAACGAAAATAAGAAAAAAAATCAGGTGTTATACAGTTGGAATTGTTCATAAAATATTGAAATATGAGTTGGCAGGCAATTAATATGGATCTATTTTTACATTCAGTTAACATTTTTGAAAATCAGAAAAAATTTTTTGGAAGGTGGAATTTCTCAAGGATTTGAACAGTGTGCAAAAGGAGGCGGTAACAGATTACAGCGGGCCTCACCTTGTAATTGCGGGAGCCGGTTCGGGCAAGACCAGGGTACTTACCTACAGGATAGCTTATTTGCTGCATACGGGTATACCGGCAGGGTCGGTTATGGCTTTGACATTTACCAACAAAGCAGCAGGGGAGATGAAGGAGCGGATAAACAGGCTTATTGGTCAGGATATTGCACGTTATCTCTGGATAGGAACTTTCCATTCCATATTTTCCAGGATATTAAGGGCTGAAGCACCTCTACTGGGGCACACATCAGCTTTCACCATATATGACAATGTGGATTCCAAAAGAGCTTTAAAAAAAATAATCGGAGAGCTTTCACTGGACGACCGGATATATAAACCGGGTGAAATACTCGGGGCAATTTCAAGGGCCAAGAATAATCTCATAACTGCAGGTTCATACGGTTCAAATACACAACTGATCGAAAAAGACAAAAAATCGGGTAAAAAGCATATTGCGGATATCTACCGTATCTACGCAGAGCGCTGTTTCAGGTCGGATGCAATGGATTTCGACGATCTTCTTTTAAAAACCAATATACTGCTTCGGGATCATCCTGAAGTTTTAAAAAAATACCAGGAGAGATTCCGCTACATTCTGGTGGACGAATTCCAGGACACCAATTTTGCTCAGTATCTTATAATTTCCCGGCTTGCCAGTCCTCACCGTAACATATGCGTTGTAGGAGACGATGCTCAAAGTATTTATGCTTTCCGGGGAGCCAGAATAGAGAATATTCTCAATTTTAAAAAGGAGTATCCCGGTTATAAGATCTTCAAACTGGAACAAAACTACCGTTCAACAAAGACTATAGTAAAGGCTGCCAACAGCCTTATAGAAAAGAACCGCAACCAGCTGTCAAAAAGAGTATGGTCAGACAACGAGCCCGGAGGGAAGATAAAGGTTTTGAAAGCATCAACAGATACGGAAGAGGGGATAATTGTTGCACGTGAGATAACCGGGATGGTTTCCGAAAAGGGTGCGCGATACAGGGACTTTGCGGTCTTGTACAGGACAAACGCCCAGTCAAGAATCTTTGAGGAAACTCTTCGCAGGAACAATATTCCCTATAAAGTATTCGGCAGTCTCTCTTTTTACCAGAGAAAAGAGATAAAAGACCTGCTTGCCTATTTCAGGCTTTCAGTTAATCAGAAGGATTCAGAAGCTCTTCTGAGAATCATTAACTCTCCGGCCAGGGGAATAGGAAAAACAACCCTGGAAAAACTCAGCAATTATGCAAGTAAATCGGGACTAAGCCTTTGGGAGACAGTAAGCCAGACAGGGAAATTTCCTGAAGAAGCGGGCTTGAACAGGGGAATGCGGAAAAAGCTCTCTGATTTTGCCGAAATGATAAAGAGCTTTTCGTCAGACATACAAACAGAAGATGCCCATGAAAAGGCAATGAAAATTGCATCCTCCTCCGGCATGCTCAAGGATCTGTTCAATCCCGGGTCTCCGGAAAATATTTCCAAATACGAAAACATACAGGAACTACTTAACGGAATAAAGGAGTTTTCCGAAAGCCAGGCTGAACTGAATGAAAGCACCACCCTTCCGGCTTTCCTTGAAAATGTCGCACTGCTAACCGATACTGACAGGGAGAAACCGGAGGACGGGGACAAGGTAAGTCTCATGACCGTCCATTCTGCAAAAGGACTTGAGTTCAAACATGTATTTGTATCGGGAATGGAAGAAGAGCTTTTCCCCGGCCGTTTTTCCAGTTCCACTCTACACGAACTGGAGGAAGAACGGCGTTTGTTTTACGTTGCGCTCACAAGGGCAGAAAAAAGTGTAACATTGTCTTTTTCTCAATCCAGATACAGGTGGGGTTCTCCCATAATGTGCTCTCCCAGCAGGTTTTTAAGTGAAATAGACGAGCAATACCTTGAATACCCGGATTCAGCGGACAGTTTTTCTTCAAACCGGGAAAGGGCGGTAAATACAAAAACTGAACCATTTGAAAAGATATTTAAAGGCAATCCCCGGGGGAACGGCAATACCTCCGATATTTTAACACGTAAAAAACTGGTTAAAATAACCGGCAACACTGAAAGCAGGCACGGCAACCATAATAATATACTGTTGAAACCCGGAATGCTCGTCGAACACCGCCAGTTTGGCCCGGGCAAAGTATTACAGGTAACAGGATCTCCTCCTGACAGTAAGGCCATAGTCCACTTTCAGGCAGCGGGACAGAAACAGCTTCTTCTCAAGTTTGCAAGGCTGAAAATAATAGATTAAGGAGTTGCGTTCAGCAGCAAGAACCGGATATTCCCCCTGAACAATTATGAGTTACGGCCTCCTTTGACTATTTTTCTGAAACTTCGCCTGTCGGTATCCCCTTCGGTATTGATCAGAAGAACTTTTAACCCTTTATCTATTCCCAGCTTTTTTTTAACAACCGAACCACCGGATTCGCGCATAAGCTTCATCAAGCCTCCCATTCCGGCGGCTCCTGATTCACCTGATATGACCCGCGGGTCATTCCCGGCGGGATAATATAAACTCCGCATGGCGAGTCTGGCATCATCATCGTCAATAACCATAAAGCAATCGGCAAAATTTCTCAAAACCGGCCAGGATATGAGAGATGGTACACCGCAGTTCAATCCGGCCATGATAGTGTCGGACTGGCGGGACGGGGCAGTGGGTGTGCCGTTGAGAAGTGAGCTAAGTGCGCCATTTGACCCGGAAGGTTCAACAATAACGAACTTAGGCGACTTATCACCATATCTGTTCATGTAATACCAGATAACACTGCTTGCCCAGCTTCCAACTCCGCACTGGAGAAATACTATATCATAATACGGCAGCTGTTGACCATCTGACAAAAAACTAACCTGTTCCTCAATTTCACTACAGAGGGTCTGATAACCCGCCACTACCCATGAAGGTATCCGGCAGTAATTTTCCCATGAGGTATCCTGCAGCAACACCCAGCCGTTTTTAATACTTTCATTCTTTGCAAAATCGACTGTGGTATCATACCCGCCATCTATCTTATAAACAACGGCACCTTCCTTTTTGATACTCTTTATTCTCCGGGAAGTTGTATAACCGGGCACGAATATCCTGGCCAGTTGCCCGAATTGCCGGCACGACCATGCAAGTGCCCTCCCGTGATTTCCGTCGGTAGCAGCACAAAACACATATTCCCCGGGGTTCTCATGCAAATACCTGTAAACGGCATATGAAGCTCCGAGAGCTTTGAACGCATTTAACCCGAAACGCTCAGATTCATCCTTAACATGAAGTGAAGAGAGGTTTAACCTGCTCGCCATACCGGGCAAAGAGATGAGGGGAGTGGGTTTATAGCCGCTGATTGTCTTATGGTAACTGACGGGATTTGAGTCTTTAAGTGTGTCAGTAATCTCCCTGCTGAGCTGCAGGGGATTATCCCTGTGAGGATTTATAACAAATTCGATCATATCATGATTTTCAGATCAAAAAATTTGACTCTTTTTTTCAGGATAAATATATATGACATTTTTTAAACTGCACACAGACGTATGAAAATTTCGGAAAGATAACTCTATAATTTATCCTGAATTCATTGTTTTTTAATAACCTTAAAGGAGTGTTCCTTGTTTTTCCGTTTAATTTTTCTTATATTTGTTATAGAATAATAATCGTAGTTATATACTTAAAATTAAACTTAAAACCGATAACAATATGAGTAATTCATCAGGTAAAATTATAGCAGGTTTTTTACTGGGAGCAGCAGCCGGAGTAACGATTGGATTGCTTTATGCGCCGAAAAGCGGAGCAGAAACCCGTAAAGACATTGAAAAAAAGGCAAAAGATTATTCGGAAGATGCAATAATGAAAATACAGGACAAGATTGACGACCTGAAGAAGCATCTGGGTGATTTTGCTGAAGAGGCAAAGGCTAAAGCTGAAGATACAAAAGCAAAAGTTAAAAGTGCAGCAGACGAAACCAAGTCTAAAGCCAAATCGGCTGCTGAAGCAGCCAGGAAGTAGCCGGCAAATCAGGCATCAAACCTACTGTAAATGGATTACAGGACACTAATCGATAGTTTTGAGGAGCTCAAGGAGAGTCTTCAGAAATATGTTGAAGCTAAGGTTTCCTACTTCAGCCTAACTGCATTTGAAAAGGTTGCAAAGGTTTTGACTCATGTATATTCATCATGGATCATAATTGCTGTATTCACTGTTGCACTTACTTTGCTTTCCCTGGCTGGTGGTATATACCTGGGCAGGGTTATGGGAAGTATTGAACTTGGGATTCTTATTATTGGCGGAGCTCTATTTCTGGCTGGAATAATACTGTTCCTGCTCAGGAGAAGTGTTTTCAGTCCGCTTGTTATCAGAGCCCTTTTGAAAATATTCTTTGATGAGAAAGACGAAGAATTGAAAAAATAAGTTGAGAAATTTATGATAGAAGCCGAAATATTCAAAAGAATCCGAACTTTTAAAGACATAGAGCTTGAAAAAGCCAGGCAGAGGTACAATATGCTTGTGGCTGAAAGAGACCTCATGGTTGCACTGAGAGCTGCGGGATTTGCTTTTTCTCTTTCAGCTGCTGTTGTCAGAATTGAACGCTTTACATCATCAGCAATTAGAAGTGCTGTCTATTTCACCGGCAATCTTTTCAAGAAAATATTTGGCCACAAACAAAACCGGTCATCCGTTTCATAACAGTTGCCTTCTAAGATCTTTTTCTGTCATTTCCACCCGTTTAGAATAACCGTATGGAATTTTTTGTATAATTTCAGACATGTAATCTGTTTACATATCGCTTCGATGAATATTCCGGGTTTCAATCGCCTCTTTGTAGTATCAAAGAGACGATTGAAAATATCCGGCTTCACCGTTCTCCATATTATCCAATGTTCTTTTGATAATTTAATCATATAAAAAATTTATGTATATTCCTTTTAAAATCTAAATTTTGGAACTTTTTGATACAAAATTGAGGTTTTTTTACAGGAGAAAATATAGTAACTTTGCAAAAATTAAAAAGTTATGAACTACGACTATAACACCAAGCGGGAAGAGATGGCAATGCCTGAATACGGAAGGAATATCCATAAAATGATAAAGTATGCCTGTAGCATTGAAGACAAGGAAGAAAGGAACAAGGCAGCCCGCACAATAATTGCTATTATGGCCAATCTCAATCCCCATTTACGTGACCACAAACAAAAGCTCTGGGACCACCTGGCCATAATTTCAGATTTCAAACTTGATGTTGATTCACCATTTGAGAAGCCCTCGCCTAAAGTGCTGAAAGAGAAGCCAAATAAAGTGATGTACAATAACACGCCAATACGTTACAAGCATTACGGAAGGGTTATAGAAAATATGATAAAAACGGCAATTGAAATGGAGGATGGAGAAAAGAAAGAAGCCTTCATTGAAATTATTGCCAACCACATGAAAAAGTGTTACCTCACCTGGAACAAACCACAGGTAACTGATGAGATTATATTCAAAGACCTCAGTGAATTGTCCGGTGGTAAACTGAATGTATCTCCAAATACTAAGTTGTCGGAGTCAAGGGAAATACTTGCCAAAAACAAAAAGAAAAAGTTGCAGCGGAAAAAATAGTATTTAATGGTTCCGCATAAGAACACCTGCTTCGGGTGTCCCTTTACTTCGGCAGACAAAATAATAAGAACAAACAATGGGGATCCATACTTTGAAACACCTTACATGATTTAATTGCAATATATAACTATTTGATATTTAAATTGATTAACCCAGTTTGTTCTTATGGACTCTTTTCGCATTAAAGGCGGGACACCCCTCAAGGGTGAAATAACTCCCCAGGGTGCAAAAAACGAAGCTTTGCAGATCCTGTGCGCTACTCTGTTGACGCCCGAAAAAATTACGGTAAGAAATATCCCCGATATTCTTGATATAAAAAGGCTTATAGATCTTCTTGAACTTATAGGGGTTGATGTTAAAAAAACAGGAGAAAGAGAATACACATTCAAGGCTGAAAATCCGGATATCGATTTCCTTCAGAGTCGTGAATACAAGAAAAAAGCGTCAGACCTTCGTGGTTCGGTAATGATAGTAGGACCTCTCCTTGCACGTTTCGGAAAAGCCTTTATGCCGAAACCGGGTGGCGACAGGATAGGACGCAGGAGAATGGATACCCATTTCTACGGATTTGAAAAGCTGGGTGCACAGTTCAATTTCGACACATCAGAAAGGTTCTACACAGTAAAAGCCGGAAACCTGAAAGGAAGCTACATTCACCTTGACGAAGCTTCGGTTACGGGCACTGCAAATATTATTATGGCAGCCACAATGGCAAAAGGAACAACTACTATCTACAATGCAGCCTGTGAACCTTATATTCAGCAGTTATGCAAAATGCTCAACAGAATGGGAGCAAAAATATCAGGGATAGGATCGAATCTGCTTACAATTGAGGGTGTTGATTCACTCGGCAGTACGGAGCATACTATCCTTCCCGATATGATTGAGATAGGCAGCTTTATTGGCCTGGCGGCGCTGACCGAATCAGAAATAACAATAAAAAATGTTTCGTACGAAAACCTTGGAATAATTCCTGACTCCTTCAAACGGCTGGGGATAAAACTGGAACGCCGTGGTGATGATATTTTCATTCCTTCACAAAGCCATTATGAAATTGAGACCTTCATAGACGGTTCAATTATGAACATTTCAGACGCAATTTGGCCCGGACTCACACCCGACCTTTTAAGCGTTTTCCTGGTGGTGGCAACCCAGGCGAAAGGCAGTGTTCTGATACATCAAAAGATGTTCGAAAGCCGCCTGTTTTTCGTTGACAGACTGATTGATATGGGAGCTCAGATTATTCTGTGCGATCCTCACAGGGCTACCGTTATTGGAATAAATAAACAACACAAGTTAAGGGGGGCTACACTCAGTTCACCCGATATTCGCGCCGGTGTAGCCATGCTTATTGCAGCCCTTTCTGCAAAAGGGGAAAGTATTATTCACAATATTGAACAGATAGACAGGGGATACGAAAATATTGACGGGCGCCTTAATAAAATTGGTGCCAGTATCAGCAGGATAACCCAGTCATAAAATTACTGCATTACACACCTTTAAAATTCCTGACATATTATTTTCAGGGCTTTTTGTTATTTTTTTTATAATAATTTACTTTGCAGTGCCAATTTGACGCAATATAATATTGGCAAAGTTTTTGCATACCTGGATATTCGCCCGGCAGGAATCGTCCGGATCCGGGTTTATCGTAAAGAGAGACAAAATTTATCAAACGGTAACATAAACTTACAGAAATGAAAGAACAGAATAAAAAGAGTGGTGTAACACGTGAAAAAGAAGAAGGGATGAATAAGGAAGCAGCAAAAGAGAAAAAATCAAATGACCGGGAAGAGGAAAAAAAGGTAAAGGATAAAGCTAAAGGGAAAAAAAGTGAAGAGTGGCAGGAAAAAGAAGGGGAAAAAGATCCTGAAACAGTTAAACAGGATGAAAAAGAGGACTTGCAGGAAAAACTGGAAGAATCCTGGAACAAGTATGTAAGATTGTCAGCCGAATTTGACAACTACAGGAAACGTACCCTTAAAGAGAAATCGGAGCTTTTGAAAATGGCAGGTGAAGATATTATAAAATCAATTTTGCCTGTTATTGATGATTTTGAAAGAGCTATTGAAACAATGGATAATACCGGTGAGGTGGATGCATTGAAAGAAGGAGTAACCCTCATTTATACTAAACTTTTAAATGTCCTTGAAAGCAAGGGTTTGAAAGAGATACAGGCAATAAACGAAGAGTTTGACACAGATTACCATGAAGCTGTTACAAAAATTCCAGCTCCTGATGAAAAGCAAAAGGGGAAGGTGGTTGATGTTGTCCAGAAAGGGTATACACTTAACAGCAAAGTGATACGATACTCAAAAGTGGTTGTAGGTGAATAAAAGAAGGTTGCTGGTGTTAACTTAAAAAAAGATGAAAAATGGCCAAGCGCGATTATTATGAGGTTCTGGGTGTGGCAAGAAACGCACCACAGTCTGAAATCAAGTCTGCTTACAGAAAAATGGCACTGAAATATCACCCTGACAAAAATCCTGGTGACCCAACTACAGAAGAAAAATTTAAGGAAGCAGCAGAAGCTTATGAGATTCTGGGCGATGAAAATAAGCGTTCCCGTTATGACCAATACGGACATGCAGGAGTTGAGGGGGCCGGGAGAGATTTTGGTGCAGGCGGAATGACTGTTGAAGATATTTTCTCCCATTTTGGTGACATTTTCGGAGGCGGATTCGGAGGATTCGGCGGATTTTCAAGCGGTGGACGTTCACGTCGAGTTAACAGGGGTTCTAACCTTCGTGTGAAGGTGCGCCTTACCCTTAAAGAGGTTTCTAAAGGAGTAGAAAAGAAGATAAAGGTAAACAAGTATGTTTCCTGTAAAAGCTGTAAGGGTAGTGGGGCAAAAGATGCCAATGCTTACAATACATGCTCATCATGCCATGGCAGCGGTCAGGTAACCCGTGTGTCCAACACATTTCTCGGACAAATGCAGACAACCTCCACATGCCCGTCATGCGGGGGAGAAGGTAAAACAATAACAAACAAATGTACAACCTGTTACGGTGAAGGAATAGTTAAAGACAGTGAAGTAATACCAATAAAAATACCCCCTGGTGTTGCAGAAGGAATGCAGATGTCGGTTAGCGGAAAAGGAAATGCTGCACGAAGGGGCGGTGTAAATGGTGATCTCCTCGTGGTTATAGAGGAAGAGAAACATCCGGAACTTATGCGCGACGGAAATGATCTTATTTATAACCTCTATTTAAGTATTCCTGATGCCTCACTTGGAGCACCTGTGGAAATTCCCGCACTTGACAGCAAGGTGAAAATAAAGATCGAACCAGGAACCCAGCCAGGTAAAATTTTAAGACTGAGAGGTAAGGGGCTTCCGGAACTCAACGGATACGGGAGAGGTGACCTGCTGGTAAATATAAATGTATGGATTCCCAAAAAAGTATCACGGGAAGAAAAAGAGGCTTTGAAAAAGCTCAAAGAATCGGAAAATTTTGTCCCCGATCGCGACCAGATAGAAAAAAACTTCTTTGAAAGAATGAAGAGTGTTTTTCAGTAATACAGAAGGAACCTCTTCTCTTTTCAATTAATTTTCCATTTTTTCCGGTTGATTCAGCTTGTAATTTTTATCAAATGGAAAATTCATATATATTTAAGAAAGAGTTATTTCCTTTTTTTCTATTTTTGCTTACTGTTATTATTCCTCAAATTATTCAATAATGGAATTATTTGCTGCTCAAGGTGTCTCTAAAAGCTTCTCCAACCACCTGGCACTTAAAGATGTTAGCATTTCCGTGCCCGAACAGAGCATATATGGCCTGCTTGGTCCTAACGGTGCAGGCAAAACGACACTTATAAGAATCATAAACCAGATAACTGCTCCTGATTCCGGGAAGCTCCTTTTTAAAGGAAAGAAACTTGCCGGTAACGACATCCGTTATATTGGCTATATGCCGGAGGAAAGGGGCTTGTACAAGAAGATGAAAGTTGGCGAGCAGGCGGTATACCTGGCAAGACTAAAAGGTTTGTCAAAAAAGGATGCCCTGAAAAGAGTAAAATACTGGTTTGAAAAATTTGAAATAACTGACTGGTGGAACAAAAAGGTTGAAGAGCTGTCTAAAGGAATGCAGCAAAAAGTCCAGTTCATTATCACAATTCTGCATGAACCGTCTCTTCTTATATTTGATGAGCCTTTCAGCGGTTTTGACCCGGTAAATACTGAAACCCTCAAGAATGAGGTGCTGGAGCTCAGAAAGCGCGGAGCAACAATAATTTTTTCAACCCACAATATGGGTTCTGTTGAGGAGCTTTGCGATCATATAACCCTGATCGATAATGCTGAAAGTATTTTAAGCGGAAAAATGACGGATATAAAGCAAAAATTCAAGCTGGGAATATATGAGATAAGCTTTGAGGGAGACAGTGATGAAATGGAAAAAATTATCAGTGAGGGCTACCGTGTGATCAGCATGAAGAAAACCGGCAGCATTAACACTGCAAGAATTAAGATTGACAGAACCGTTTCCAACAATGAGCTGCTGAAAATTCTGATGCCTCATTTCCATATAATTTCATTTTCAGAACTGTTGCCCGGGATGAATGACATTTTCATCGACCTTGTCAGCAAACAGAAGAAGAAACCGGCATAAACAAATAACAAACTGGAATGGAAAACAAAATATCACTGATTATATCCCGGGAGTACCTGTCAAGGATAAGGAAAAAGTCTTTTATTGTTATGACTATACTCGGGCCTCTTCTCTTTGCAGCACTTATTATTGGCCCTGCATGGTTTGCAACTCTTGATGACAGGGATGTTCGTACAATAGCCGTAATCGACAGCTCCAGACTTTTCATTAACAATCTGCCGGAGACCGACTATCTTAAATTTGATTACCTCGAAAACATTTCTGTAGAAGAATTGCGGGAAAATTTTTCTGAAACGCATTATTATGCAGCTCTGTATATTTCTCATATTGTAACCCATACCCCTTCGGCAGTGCAGTTGATGTCTGACCGTCAGCCCAGTCTCAACATACGCATGCATATTGCCAATGCCATGGAAAAGGAGATTGAGCGCCAGAAGATAAAGGCCTACGACATTGACAACCTGGACGACATACTTCAAAGCATCAAGACAAGTATCAATATACGTACCATTATATGGAAGGATGACGGGAAAGATATGGAAAGTCACCCTGCTTTGGCAATGATCATAGGGTATGTGAGTGGATTCCTTATCTACTTTTTCATTTTTATTTTTGGTTCCCAGGTAATGCGTGGTGTTATTGAGGAAAAGTCAAGTCGTGTAATTGAAATAATTATTTCCTCCGTAAAACCTTTCCAGCTGATGATGGGAAAAATAGCAGGCATTGGAATGGTTGGGCTTACTCAGTTTCTGATCTGGGTTGTTTTAACTTTCATTCTTGTATCATTTGCAAAAGAATTCATATTTACCGAACTTCAAACCCCTTCATCCGAACAGATTGTTGTTGAAGACATTATTCCAACAGGCAGGGAATCATCCGGTTTGCTGCCGGAATCACAGCCGCCCGGCGGTGAACAGCTAAACGATATAACGCATATGTTTGCATCTCTTGCTTCGATCAACTTCGGTGTAATGATAGGCTCATTTATTTTCTTTTTTCTTGGGGGTTATCTTCTTTACGGGGCACTTTTTGCTGCCATTGCATCTGCGGTTGACAATGAAGCTGATACGCAACAGTTCATGCTTCCTGTTACCATTCCGCTAATTTTATCGATATTGATAATGATGAATACAATTCAGTACCCTGAAAGCTCGCTTGCATTCTGGTTTTCAATTATTCCCCTCACTTCTCCCGTAATCATGATGGTCCGGATCCCTTTCGGGGTACCTTACTGGGAAGTGGCGCTCTCTGTTGGGTTACTCATAATTGCTTTCCTCTCTGTTACCTGGCTGGCAGGGAAAATATACAAAACAGGTATATTAATGTACGGCAAAAAAGCAAACTACAGGGAATTGTGGAAATGGCTCACATACAGTAACTAAAAATGTATATTAACTTCCAGCTGACTCATCAGCCGGAAAGATTTCAATAACTGACATATATGGCTAGAATTCTTGTAATAGATGATGAAAAAAGCATCAGGAATGCTTTGGAAGAAGTGCTTGTATACGAAAATCATAAGGTTGATTTGTCATCAGACGGGGATGAAGGTCTTGAGCTTTTTAAAAAAAACAACTACGATGTTGTGCTTCTTGATATTAAAATGCCCAAAACAGATGGAATTGAAGTTCTGGAACAGATGAACTCAATTGCTCCGGATCTGCCGGTAATTATGATAACGGGGCACGGAAACGTTGACACTGCGGTTGAAGCTATAAAAAAAGGAGCTTTCGATTTCATAGAAAAACCGCTTGATCTCAACAGGTTGCTGATAACAATCCGGAATGCTCTGGATAAATCTCACCTTATAGCCGAGACGAAAGTACTTAAACGTAAAGTAAGTAAAACTTATGATATGATCGGGGAGTCACTCCCAATGAAAATGATCAGGGAAATGATTGACAAAGTAGCCCCAACAGATGCCCGGGTACTCATAACAGGAAAGAACGGTACCGGCAAGGAGCTTGTTGCAAGGTGGCTTCATGAGAAAAGCCCGAGGGCTGATATGCCTTTTGTTGAGGTTAACTGTGCAGCGATTCCTTCTGAGCTGATAGAAAGTGAACTATTTGGTCACGAAAAAGGTGCTTTTACCTCGGCTCACAGGGACAGGACAGGCAAGTTCGAACAGGCCCACAACGGCACTATTTTTCTTGATGAGATAGGTGATATGAGCCTTTCTGCCCAGGCTAAGGTTTTGCGCACACTGGAAGAAAACAGGATAACAAGGGTGGGAAGTGACAAGAGTATCTCTGTTAACGTAAGAGTTATTGCAGCAACCAACAAAGACCTCAAAAAAGAGATAGAAGGGAACCGTTTCAGGGAAGACCTCTACCACCGTCTCAGTGTTATTATCATCAGGGTTCCCACACTGAACGAACGGCTTGAAGATATCCCCTTGCTGGCAGACTACTTTAATGAGCAGATTTGCAGAGAATACGGTATGCATAAAAAAAATATAACTGAAGATGCGATTGATGAGTTCAAAAAGATAAGGTGGACCGGAAATATACGTGAATTCAGGAATGTTCTGGAAAGGCTGATAATTTTATGCGACCGGGATATAACCGGGAATGATGTGATCTCTTATTCACAACCTATTTCCAGACAGTGAACTCAACCTTTGATTCATCCGTATATTATTTTGTCTGCCGAAGGCTGATGGGGGTTTCATTCCCAACAAAATTTAAACCCCCCGGCAAATGAACGGTTGAGACTTCAGCCTCCCGGCATATTGCCGTTTTTCCCTATATCTCAAAATTTGTTATATCGCCGGTAACTTCAAAATCGTATTCAGGATACTCAAAGATGGAGGTTCTGGGTTCGGTTTCCCCTATTGAATAGCCCCACACACTTCTGTATTCTTCAATATTCTCTCCCATCTCCTCAAGCTGGTGAAGATATTCTCCAACAGGCTTGCTTTCAATAATTGTTACCTTACCCATCTTGTCGATTATTGGACTGTGCCAGCGGGTTTGGTCGTGATCGAATTCAAGTATGCGCCTCCCGTAGCGTGTTATCCCTATTGTTCTGAATGTCAGGCTTTTCCCAACTGCCGGAAGATTTATCACATTCCTGTCTGTGGCCAGAAAGGGAATCGCTGCTTTATTCCTCAGATTTCTAAGCCTTTCAGGAATATCTACAGGTGAAGACTGGATTGAGAGTACTTCATCTTCAAATTCCGACGGAATATTCCCGATACATTTCTCTTCTACCTGTTCCTGCACAGCCCTTGCATTTGTAGCGTAGTTGAATGTGTTTTCAAGAAATCCCTTGACTGAAAAAGTGTAATAGGTAATAACTCCAATATCATTAAGCACTTTTCTCAACTTTGCAGTATGCCCCCTGCGTGAAGCTGCTGAAGTGAATACAAGCTGGTTTGTCACTATCCATCCTGCTTTGAGGAGTCGCTCAACCGCCTTTCTTGATTCAGGAGTTGCCTCCATTGGACTTTCAAAATGGGTCTGTATAACAAACTGTTTTATTCCCGCTTTCCGGGCTTTTTCGCGGAACCTCCCAAGCATGTCGGCAAGGTCCTGGGTTACCCTCTGAGGAAGGTATGCAAGCAGCCTTGATCCAAGCCGGATTCTCTGAAGTTCTGCATACTTTTCTCCTTCAGGCCTGTTCCGGTTGGATTCCTGTTTGCGTAAAGCCATATTGTACACCTCATTCAGGATCTCTTCAAGGGAGTTGTCCATACTCATCAGTGCATCTCCTCCCGTTATAAGTATATCGCGCAGCTGCGAATCATTCTCAAAGTAATCCATAAGCTTACGCAGTTTTCTGCTCCATGCTTCGGAAGGCTTAAGCTTGTCGAGATCAAAATTCAGATTACCTCTCTGAAAATCGTACATGCGCTGGCATGAAACACACAGTCCGCCACACGCCCTGCCCATCGTATCGGGGATCATTATTGCAACCTCCGGATACCTCCTGTGAACATTACTGTTGGACGGGAGTAGCCAGCCGGCCGCGTTGGGCTTACCTGGCTCAACCTTGTCTTCTTTTTCCCATGCTTCTATATTCCCGAACTGGTCAATCAGCGGCTTGCTGTAAATAACATAGTGACGTATTGCCATGTCTGAACCCACGTGAAAGCTGTCAGCTTTTGTGGAGAGAAGAGAAAGATAGTAGGGATTGACGAAGAACGGGATCCCTTTTTTCTCTGCTTTTTCCATCAATTTTTGCGTATCCAGGTCAAGCGAATAATCAAGCAATTTATTCAGCAGTGCAGGTGATCTTATTGCAAAGCGGAGATGGAAATTGTAATCGTCCCACCATTGACGCACTTTTTCAATCTTTTGGTCGAATGTCATCCCTTCTTCAAAAACATATTTTGTCTCTCCGGGCTCGCAACTTTCCAAATCTTCAGCCAGAATCCTTATAATACGCTCTTTGTTCTCCTCCCTTTCCTTTATAATCCTGTTATCCAGTCCGTCAGCCCAGCGCTTCATCCATTTTTCAACATTTTCCTTCCCGGGTTTATCTTGTGGGAGCTGTCCGGTTAGCTGGCGAAAGAGGTTGATTATATCTTGAAAAAATAGTGGCTTGGCGCCGCCTGTTCCTTTTTTAACACCATGCCAAATGATCTGGAAAGGTTCGTTGATTGTATTCTTCCCTCCAAGGTATGGATTGGGGAATTCCCTGCCGGCATTGTCAAGGTAATCAAGTATACGTATTGCAGCAAAATCCTGCCATCTTAACTTCCTGAAATTATCATAACCGGTAACACTGGATTCGTAATAATTTACAGCATGAATATTCTCATCCAGAATCTCTTCAGCCCATTTTCTCACTTCCTGTCTCACCTCATCAATATTCTCCGCTGTGGAATAAATTTTCTCAAGACGCGGATTCTCCTTCAAAAGTTTTCTAAGCAAAGTCATCGATTTTGCGGACAAAGAAATTTTTTCAGGATAGTAAGCCATAACTTATCTTCTTTTAAAATTGCTACTGTTTAACCGGGCAAAAAAATGCCCACATACATTAACTAAATAATTTAAATTAAATTGTTTTTTGTCTTCCACCCTTAAGATTTCAGGCTTTTTTACTGGATAAATATACCCTTTTAGCTGGGAATTTCCAGTAAAACTGTTATTGAACATCCTGAAAGGTTTCAGGGTTACATCTGCCCTCTCCTTTTTATTCTGAGCTGCTGACCCGGATAGATACGGCCTCCCTGTGAAAGACCGTTAAGGGTGATTATCTGACTTTCGGTGACCCCGGAAAATCTTCTTGCAATATCCCATAAAGTATCCCCCTGCCTTACCGTATAATAAACATAGCCGGCTTCATCTTCAGTGATTTCTGCATCTGATTCCACTGCACCGGTTGCAGTTATTACTCCAATTCTTTCCTGTTTCTGGTCAAAGCTCATTTCGTTTATCCCACTGTAATAATCAACTTTTTCACTCGGAACATAAACTGCCAGTGTCTGACCTGCCCTGATAAGGCTTCCTCTTATATTGTTCCAGTTACGCAAGTCCTGTGCCCTGACACCATACCATTCAGCAATAAATCCGAGGTTGTCTCCACTTTTGACCGTGTAATCGAGCCTGGTTGTACCGGCCGGAGGAGAAGGGACAAATGTGGTGCTGACGGGGCGGGCAGTCAGGTTCTCCCTGGCAAGAAGTTCATCACGTCTGTAGGAATAGATCGAATCCTGTACCTCGACGAACTTCAATGAATACTCACCGGGAAGCCTGAGAACTAAACCTTTTTCCGTTGAGGGAATTACGTCCCGGCGATACTGTGGATTAAGGTCTCTCAGAAGATCCATCGGGATATCGAGTACACCGGATACCTGTCTGAGATGCAATTCCCTGTTCACCACGACAGTATCTGTATGAACGGGAATATCCACCTTGCGGGGCACCAGATTGTAATCGCTGTAATAGTTCATTGCATAAGTTGCAGCAATAAAAGCCGGGACATATCCCCTGGTTTCCCTTGGCAAAAAATAATAGATCTCCCAGTAATTCTTTTTTCCTCCGGAGCGCCTTATTGCCCTGTTAACATTTCCCGGACCACAGTTGTATGCCGCAAGGGCAAGTGTCCAGTCACCAAATCTGTCATACAGATCACTTAAATACCTTGCAGCTGCATGAGAAGATGCGTAAGGGTCAAGACGTTCATCCACGAGAGAATTTATTGTAAGATCATACATCCTTGCAGTACCGTACATAAACTGCCATATACCTGAGGCTCCTGCTCTTGAAACTGCTCTCGGGTTTAGAGCCGACTCCACTACCGGAAGGTATTTCAGCTCATAAGGCAGGCCATAGAGATCGAGGATCTCCCCGAATTTGGGAAAATAATAATCTGACAGTCCGAGCATCACTTCAACCAGATCACGGCGGTTCCTGGTATATACATATATATAATTCCTGACTATATTGTTGTAAGAGAGATCTATTACGGAAGGAATACGGCTTATACGGTCAATATACACAGAATCGGGAAACTCGGGCATCATTGCAGGAGAGGGCTCGGTTTTTATGGTTGTGTCACGTAAAAGGTGCTCCCTGCCCCGGGAGAGCCTTACATACCAGAGGTTCTTCAGGCTGTCAAGATTCCTCTCGAAATTTAACTCTTTATACTCCGCCCTGTACCTTATTGTATCATTAAAATGAATTCCTGCTTTGATATTGAAAGAGAAAAGCAGGATAAATATTGAAATAGCCGGTTTAATAATTATCATATGTATATTATGTTTAGTAAATTAGTTATCAATATTTTGCCTAATTAAGACTTTGAACCTTTGCTTTTCAATCCCATGAATTTCAAGTCTGATAAAAAAACTCAAAGAGCATTTGTTTACATTTGAAATCGACCATTGGTCTAACCCTCATGTTTTTTCACATCTTTTTGTCCGCAGAAGGCTGATGAGGGTTTAATTGGTGAATTTTTTTCTATAACCCCTAAAAGGCCGGGATGTTCAAAATAATGTTCAGAATTTTATACTGCAGCGTAACCCAACAGATACACTTCCTTTAAATGCATCACCCCCGGAAGGGTGATGGTTCATATAAAAGGGGCTCACTCTCAGGCTCAGATCTTCACTAACATCAAAATCGTAAAGATAAGCATCCACCACAGCATCTAAAATAGTGAGGGCATAGAAGCCGGCTGTCCAGATTATTGCCCTGTCGCGGCCACGCCTGTAAAAGTCCATATAGTCAGTTAAAACCTGCTCTGTGAAACGCGGGTCACCGGCAAACTCGTCAACACTATGCGGGTTTCCGTCAGTTCGAAGTTCGAGAGCAGTTTGGTACCTTATATAATTATCGTGATTGAAAACAGTCCAGTAAGTAAGCGCAGCAAATCCACCATATACTATGGGCAGCTTCCAGTACTTACGGTTGTAAACCTGTCCAAGTCCGGGCAAAACCGCCGAATACATAGCGGCTTTCTGCGGAATAATTACTCTTTCATTTTCCTGAGGAATATCATTCAAAAATAAAGAGGAAACATCGTTACAGCTGCCGGAAGCCGGATACAATAAGAACATCAGCAGTAACAGGGATAAAAACCGCTCTAGTCTGTCCTTTTTAATATGCAAGCTATCACTGCAATATAAAACGCAAATCCGGAAAAGCTTCCGGGCATCAGGCTTTGATTTTGTCGAATACACCGATGATTCTTTCCAGTTCTTCATTGGAGTTAAACGGGATTACAATCTTTCCTTTTCCTTTCTGGTTCCTCTGAAGGTTAATTTTTGTGCCAAAATATTCGGAAAGATGATCTTTAAGGGCTTTATAGTCATCAGCCGCATGCTGATGGCTTGAAGTTTTCTTTTCTGTTTTTTCAGGTCCTCCGGAATCGTTAATTTTCCGGACGATTTCCTCTGCCTTCCTGACCGACAAATCCTCATCAACTATTCGCCGGAAAACTTCCAGTTGTGCCTTCGAATCTTCAATATTGACAAGAGCTCTTGCATGCCCCATTGACAGATCCTTCTTCTTTAAACCCAGTTGTACTTCAGCAGGTAATTTCAGCAACCTCAGGTAATTTGATATAGTGGATCTCTTCTTACCAACCCTTTCGCTGAGGTTATCCTGAGTTAACCTGCATTCATCCATCAGCCTCTGATAACTTATGGCTATCTCTATAGCATCCAGATCTTCTCTCTGAATATTCTCAACAAGAGCCATTTCAAGAAGACCCTGATCATTGGCTGTTCTTATATAAGCAGGTATTTTTTTCAGACCCGCCATACTGGCAGCCCTGAACCGCCTTTCTCCGACAATAAGCTGGAACCGGCCTTCTTCGGTTGCCCTTACTGTTACAGGCTGGATTATTCCCAGCTCCCTGATTGAAGCAGCCAGTTCTTTTAAAGATTCTTCCTCAAACTCCTTTCTTGGCTGATAAGGGTTGGCCTCTATCCGTTCAATATCAATCTCAGCCAATCCTGATGATTCCCCGACTTCTCTTTTTCTTGGTTCGCTGTCTTCCATAAGAGCTCCCAGTCCTCTTCCTAATGCATTTTTTTTCGCAGACATCTTTTTATTATTATCTGATTCAATTGTTCATCAAATCCCCGAAGGTTTTAATCTATTACCTTTTCAGAGTTGCTTATCCTGGTCATATTGTTTTTCTGCAGCAATTCACGGGCCAGATTCAGATAATTCACAGCACCGGTGGAATTAACATCGTACATTACCACCGGTTTGCCGAAACTGGGTGATTCGCTCAGCCTTATATTTCTCTGGATGATTGTGTCAAACACCATTTTTTGAAAATGTTTCTTCACCTCTTCAACTACCTGATTTGACAAACGAAGTCTGGCATCATACATAGTAAGAAGGAACCCTTCGATCTCCAGTTTCGTGTTCAGGCGATTTTGCACTATCTTTATAGTATTCAGCAACTTGCCGAGACCCTCAAGAGCATAATATTCACACTGAACTGGTATTAGGACTGAATCGGAGGCAGTAAGAGCATTTAAAGTTATCAGTCCCAGTGAAGGAGAACAATCAATAAAAATAAAATCATACCCGGGCTCAATCTTCCTGATAACCTCCCTCAGTATTTTCTCCCTGCCCGGCATGTTGGTCATTTCAATTTCTGCTCCAACAAGATCTATATGTGAAGGTATAAGATCCAGGTTTTCTACCTGTGTGTCCAGAATTATACCGTTTGGGTCAAGGTCTTCAATAAGGCATTCGTAAATGCTGGTCTTAATGGTACGGATATCAAACCCCATTCCGGAAGTTGCATTTGCCTGGGGATCCGCATCAATAAGCAGCACCTTCTGTTCCAAAACTGCAAGGCTGGAAGCAAGGTTTATTGCCGTGGTAGTTTTACCAACTCCGCCTTTCTGGTTTGCAAGTGCAATTATTTTTGCCATTTAATTTTAAAGTAGAGTTTACAATTTATTTCTTGTCAAATATTCCTGAAATCAGGAATTCAAAAATACTATTTTATCTGCCATTAGGATCTTGCCATTCAAACGTAATTATAAACAAATAACCTGCATTTGTCAACAACTTATTAACAACGGCTTGATTTATGTTAATTCATTCTCTTTTCAAAATTTCAATTTCAAAAAGGAGCGGCCAGTTTTTCCCGGTCACAAAAAAGGTTCCGTTATGCGGATTGTATGCAATGCCATTCATGACATCCAGTCCCGGATGATGATGTTCCTCTTCAAGAATGCCTGAGAGATCAAGCCATCCACGGACTCTTCCCGTTCCCCTTTCGAATATGACTATTTTTTCGGTATCAAAAACATTTGCATAAATCAATCCTTCTTTATACTCCATTTCATTAAGTCCCGTTACCGGACCGTTCATATCATAGACCTGAAAACGGTCAACCTCGGAAAGATTAACAGTATCATAAACATATACATTATCCGAACCGTCAGTTTTTAAAAGATATTCGCCATCGGTGGTAAGTCCCCACCCTTCGGTTGGAAACCTGAACCTGCCAAGTAGTTGAAACGAATCTTTTTCGTAAATGAAGCCGACGCCCTCTTTCCATGTAAGCTGGTACAGTTTATCATTTAACAAAGCAAGTCCTTCTCCGAAAAAGTCCCTCTCAAGACTTGCACTTTGCAATACATCGCCTGTTTCAGGATCAACCCTCCTCAGGGTTGACTTGCCATACTGGCCTGTAGATTCGTAAAGATGCCGGCCGTCATAAACTAGCCCCTGAGTAAATGCATTTATATCATGAGGATAGGTATTCAAAATTCTGTATGAGTGGTTTGCAGGTTCAATATCGGAGGTGAAAACAATCCGGGTGCTGTACTGTGCGGTTATACCATTTTCAAATTCGACTCTCACCCTTATTCTCCTGTTTCCCGTTCTGGTCATTCCCGATTCCCACACCAGCCTGGTTCCTGAAACGGTCTTAGCATCCATTTCCCTTCCGTCAACAAATAAAGTTAATCTTGCAGGTGCAGGAGCTTCCTCATCAAAATCCAGTTCGATCTCAACAGGTTCACCAACAACAAACCGGCTGTTATGTTCAGGTCTGATTATCCGGCCGGTTATCCTGTCCTGTTCACCAACTTCCTCTTCCAAACCGGCAGGAGTTTCTTCCTCCTGCCCGGGCTCCGGATCTCCGCAGCCCGAATAAACTGAAGCAAACAAAATTGCACTAATCGTAACGGTCAGGAATATGTTCCAGCGAGTTCTCATAATAAATATTTCTTTTAAATATTGATTTTCTGTGAAAGATGATCATTTGAACAATCTTTTCCATAAGCTGTTGTTTGCCAGCCTTTTCTTTATTTCCGGCCTGACTTCGGGTTCACCATGGATATTCAGCTGCCTGCACACCTCGCTCCAGCCAGGAAATCCACCCAGATTGCGGTCATCAATATAAATATCTGCTATTATCTTACGGCTTATGCTTTCATCAAAATACTCTTCAGGATAATTCTTGTTAACCGCATAAAATTCAATACCTTTTTCCCTGCAAAATTCGACAGCTTCCTCAAGTTCCCTGCCTGACCTGTAAGTCCATAAAATAAGCTGGTGATTATTTTTCTGAAGTTCCTTCATTGTTTCCAATGCAAACAACATAGGTTTACCTATGGAAGGGTAACGGTTTTCTACAATTGTTCCGTCAAAATCTATTGCAATTCTCATTTTAAAAAATCCTTTTTGAAAAATATGGTAAAAGCTCCCCTTGTGTATTCAAAAATAGATTTTCAGATGAAAACCCGGTCTGAAAAGAGCTGAACGCAAAAATACAAAAAAGCAGGAGCATTCTGTTACGAATATGCAGAGGGTATTTTTTTCATAAAAACATTATTATTCAATTTGTAAATATTTTATTATTACGGAGTAATTGGCCAGGAATTGCATTAAACTTTTAATTTTAACTTATTTTTACAAAAAAAACGTGGAGGCTCTAACATGCTCAAAGAAATCAGGCAACATATTCCAAACTTCATAACCTTACTGAATCTTTTTTCCGGATGTATTGCCATTGTTATATCATTCACCAATATTCAGATAGCGGCACTTTTCATAATTATTGCAGCGGTGTTTGATTATGCAGACGGCTTGTCTGCACGTCTGCTGAAAGCTTATTCGGATATTGGAAAATCTCTCGACTCTCTGGCTGATATAGTCAGTTTCGGGGTTGCTCCTTCCATAATTGTTTACCAGTTGCTTACCCAAACTTTTTTGCAGGAGACCCACTACTTCACACTCGATACTGCAAGTCCCGGAGAGCTCAGAACTCTGTTTTCTGCTTTTTTGATTGCAGTTTTTTCTGCAATAAGATTGTCGCTGTTTTCAGTTGATTACAGGCAATCATATGAATTCATGGGTCTGCCAACCCCTGCAAGTGGTATTTTTATTGCTTCACTTGGTTACTACTCGGCTGTAGCGGAAAATGATCTTGTTCTCAGCATCATCTTCAGTGTTCCGGTTTTAATTACCATTGTGGTAATACTTTCAGCACTTATGGTTTCGCCACTGCCCATGTTCTCGCTGAAATTCAAAAACTTCAGTTTTGCCGAAAACAGGATCAGGTACATATTTTCAGCCATATCCGCAGTTTTATTATTGCTCTGGAATATCCCTGCACTTACACTTGTTATTTTTTCCTATATTATGCTTTCGGGGTTAAGCAAATGGATTTCACCGGGAGAAAAATAGGCCCTGCATTATTTGCAGGGCCCTAATGTTTTTTCAGGTAAAAACAGATCTATTTTACAGGCAGACCAGTTGTATCAATCGCATAGTTGGTCTGAACACCAAATTCATCATCGCCGTTTGAAACAACAAACATCATATCGTTAAAATCCTCATCACTCGATGAAGAGATCATATCCTCAAATGATAATACTATATCCATACATTCCTCCTCAAGGAAAAGAACGTGTCTCTGCATTCCTTCATGGTTGAATTTCTGGTCAGTATATACCGTATGAATACCTTTCACCATTTTACCCTGGCCCCGGTCCCATCCCTTTGCAACTATAAAAAAGCCTATTACAGTATTTGCATTGAATTCAACAGTAGGTCCGCCCAGCCTGAACCTGTCACCCTGCTTAAGTTTATTCCCTTCATGATATTTGGCATCAGGAAGCAGGATATTAAGCTGCAGATCATCGACGGAAGCAGGAGGATTCTCGGCATCGTAATGATAATAGCCAAAGGAATTATCCCAGCCGGCTCCGTTATGAACAAAAGAGATGTAAACCGGTGCCTTCTCCGTAAGTCTTACTGATCCCGGCAATTCATCGCCTATAAGATCTGCATGTTCCCCCTCGTGGATACTTTGCCTTTCCGGGAACATTGATATTAGCTTGTCGTAAAGTGTTTCACACGGAATGGTCGGCTCCGGGTCAACCGGGTCAACCGGGTAGTTGCCGTCACCCGGGTCATAATGTACTATTTCCAAAATTTTCAGCCCCCCTTTCCCGGTGGCAACAAAAACTTTATTATCCTGTGCTTCAACGAAATTTGCTGATGAACCCTCCTCGAACTTCATGGAACCGATGAGTGCAATTTCATTGTCTTCAGTAAGCTGTGAGACATAAACACCGGCACCGCCATTTGCAACCAATATTATGTCTGCATTATCCATATACTCGCTCACATTTACTGAAACCCCGTTAGTAACATAGTCATTCTCATCATAATCCCCGTTATCAGGAAATGCAGGCCTTGGAATATAGTCAATCATTTCTCCGCCGGCAATATCAAACATTTTCATCCCCTCATCACCAAGTGCAACAAAGGCAAAGTCATCGCTGATACGTACCATTGATTTGGATACAGGTATGTTTGCCCCTCCGGTTTCAATATGAACAGGGGCATAACCTTCGGCAAGATAGTCGGCACTTTTATCCCAAACATACAATCCTCCACCCATACCACTGAACATTACCAGCTTTTCATCATCAGCGTCAACAGATCTTGCATAGGAGTACTCCATATATGACTCTTTTCCCATTCCAGTGGTGAGTACAGTAAGGCCCCCTGCTGAACCGGAGGTTGCAAAAATATTGTTATCGAAAAACTTTACATCTGTTCCTGCATAACTTTCAAGATCGGTTATTTGACGGGGCTCGTCAAGGTGTTTGAACTGATTTGCCTCATTTAGAAGGTACCTTTCAATAAGCGCCGGAGATGAGAGTTCTGTGTTCACATCAATATTCTCAGCGCCGATTACATAGACAAAATGTTCTTTGCCGGCTCCCTGAGGAATAACATCTATTGAACTCACGTCTTTATCAGTAAAAATGGCGTTGGATATCAGCTCTGGATTTGAGATATCGGTTATATCAAAAATATCCACTCCTCCCAGGTACTCATCACCTTTGGTATTGTATGTTACATAGGCATAATTACCCACAATTTTAATATGCGACGCTTGCAGGGTTTTTCCTTCATGGGACGGAGGTGATACTTCGGCTCTCAGCTTAAGTATGTAGTTGCTTGAAACATCTTTCTGCTTCATACTTTCTGTCTTGTGGTCACCCTTAAGTGCAGGTATTGAATAAATGGGCATTACATGGTCAGGTAATGCCATTTCAACTCTTCTTCCAAGACTGGAAAGATCATTGTTTATGATTATCTCCTCTTTATCTTTACGTGACTCCAGCGGATCCTTTTCACAGGATTTAAAAACCAGCGCAAAAAAGCCGGCAGCAATCAAAATTAAATAAGCTTTTTTAATCATGTCTCAATTTTTATATGTTTCTTCAATATTGTTTTGAAAGATTGTTATTTGGCTAATACACGCATTATCATCAAAGTTAGGAAATCCCTTTATATACATACGTAAAATTTTTATCAGGGTTTATATATTTTGATGAATTGTAAATATTGATTGATTAAACAACCGCTAAACTTTTCCTCTTTTTGCCGGCCCTCTTTCCGGATCAACGAATGCCCCTGTCGTAAAAAACATGGAAAAAACCCGTTTTGTTGTATATCGGGGCATCAGAGCGGATGATATAGTAATAGACGCCCGGGCGCACAAGGATTCCTGACGGTGTTCTGCCATCCCATGAAATCACGGGAGCCGTTTTTTTGAACACAACCGAACCGGAACGATCGAATACCGTTATGGACAATGGAGTCACCCCGTCAGATTTAACGATGAAAAGGTCGTTTATCCCGTCACCGTCAGGAGTAAATACATTGGGCACTCTAAACTCCTCACTAACTGTCACCTCCTCGCTGTGTGAACTTAAAAGCATATCTTCTTTTCTTGTGACGGTAAGGGTTACAAAATAACTGCCTGGCCTTTCATAGCTATGCAATACTGCAGGGCCCGTTTCACTATTGCCGTCTCCCAGGTCCCAGTAAAACCGGTATTCCAGGGTGTCTTCAATGTCATATGCGCTCTTCAGCAGAACCTCGAGAGTTGAAACCGACATTGTATCTATCTCAAATTTGGAGTCAATCTGGGAAAATGCAGGTATATTGATCAATATGACAAGAGAAAATAAAACTGACCGGATTGGCATGGTATATTAATTTTGATTTAAAATCTCTTATGAATTTTCATCATTTTTCTCAGATATTTTCAGTTAACCTTTTTACAAACTTGAACTTGTTGAAAAACTCTTTGGCTACCACCCTGATAACAGTGTAGGTGGGAATTGCCAGAAGCATTCCGAGAATTCCTGCTATATATCCGCCCATCATCAGTACAATAAATATCTCCAGCGGATGAGCGTAAACACTTGTGCCGTAAATAAGGGGCTGAAAGACCAGGTTGTCAACCTGCTGTACTGCAATGAATACAATAAGCATATATATAAGCATTGGCAACATCTGGTCGTAAAAGCTCAGGTCGAGATTGGTGACAATTCCCAGGAAAAGGCCTATCACTGCTCCTATTACAGGTCCAATATAAGGGATTACATTAAAAACACCTGTAAAGAGCCCTATTACAAGTGAATTCTCAAATCCAAGTCCTACTATCGACATTCCTGTTGTAATCAGTATTATAACACCTGTTATCTGAAAAATTATGCCTATGAAGTACCTCATAAGCAACCTTTTGATTGAAGACAGCACTTTTCTTACCTTTTCCTCTTCTTTGGAAGGAACAAAGATAATGACACCTTCAACAAACAGCCTCTCATCCTTTAAAAAGAAAAAGGTGATAAATGATATGGAAAAAACGGCAATGAAAATATTGCCGAGCATGGTTGTAATCCTGCTGATTATACCGCTGAACATGGTTATATCAAAAACGGCATTTAGTCTTTCCACTATAAATTCACTTATGCTTATATCACTGAAAGCAGTGAGTTCCAAACGGTGCAGTACCGCTTCTATGTTTTCTATTGGTTCCTCAAGGCTTACTATGAGGCTTTCTGCATTGATATTTGCAAGTTCACTTGCCTGGTTTGCAAGCAGGGGAATAAAAATTCTGAAGAACATTATAAAAAGGCCCCATAAAAGCAATACTGTAAAAAGCGCACTCATTGCCCTGGGAATCCTGAACTTTTTGTATCTGATTTTTTCAAGCAGGTCTATCACAGGCCTGCCAATGAGTGAAAGAACTACACTTACAATAATATATGAAATAAGGGCGCGGAAATACCACAGCACAAACCCAACAAAGAAAAGGCTGATTATAACCAAAAAATATTTCAAAATATTGTTTTGCATACCCTTATATAATTAAACCTTTCAATTATAAACAAAAATAAACAATATCGGGAAAAAGATTTTAATAAAGTTTCATCCGTACATTATTTTATTAAATTAATATTCTGCAAGTTAACTTATAACAACAATTAAGTTCATTTATTTTTGCCGTATAGAACCCTCATGTTTGTTCATATTATTTTGTATGCCTAAGGCTGATGGGGCTTTCAATGCGTGCAATCCTTATCAACAATAAATACAACTGGAAACTCCTGCATAATCCTTTTCTCTTATTATATTTGTGCCTTATTTTTAAAATTTATGATAATCACATATGCAGGAGAACTGGCAGCGCTTCTCACCGCTTTTTTCTGGACGGTAACTGCTATTTCATTTGAATCTGCTGGCAAAAAAATCGGTTCGCTGTCCGTAAACCTTATACGTTTATTTTTTGCTTTTGTTTTTATCGGACTGCTTTCTTTGGTAACCCAGGGGCAATTTTTCCCTCTTGGAGCATCAGTGCATAACTGGATATGGCTTTCCGTTTCGGGTTTTGTTGGATTTGTTCTTGGAGATATGCTCCTCTTCAGGGCATATATTGTTGTGGGTGCACGAGTTTCAATGCTTATAATGTCTTTGAGCCCTCCGCTGGCAGCAGTCGCAGGATGGCTGATTCTGGGAGAAACAATGGATGCCAGGAGCATTGCAGGTATGGCAGTAACAATTGCCGGGATATCAATGGTTATCTTAAAAAGAGAAAGAAACAATATAGAAAATGGCCCGACCGGGCAAATTAACAAAAAAAGGAGAAACAGCTATAAATTCTCATACCCCGTTACAGGCGTTTTGCTTGCACTGGGTGGTGCTGCCGGACAGGCAACCGGTCTGGTGCTGAGTAAATACGGAATGGAGGACTACAATCCCTTCCAGGCAAACCAGATAAGGATGATCACCGGTTTTTTCGGTTTTGCAATGATATTTACAATACTCCGGAGATGGAACAGGCTTGTTCCTGCCCTTAAAAACAGGCAGGGCATGTCATGGCTAACCCTTGGAGCATTTTTCGGTCCTTTTCTTGGAGCCTCCTTTTCCCTTGTAGCGGTAAAATACACAGCATCAGGAATTGCAGCCACAATTATGTCATTGGTTCCCGTAATAATTATTGCACCAGCCGTTATAATTTTCAAAGAGAAAGTAACTCCTGTTGAAATCGCAGGAGCAATTATTGCTTTCCTGGGAGTTGCGATGTTTTTTATGTAGACTTACTGCTTTCCCCCGCTGCAATCTCTCCGGCAAAATTGCGTCCAAATTCTTTCAGCCTTGAGATCTTTTCACCGTCCGGCTTAAACTTCATAGCCAGACTTTCTTCTGCAATTTTAAGTTTCAGGTTTCGCAAATGGTCTTCAATAATTCCTATGGCTTCCCCGCTCCAGCCGTATGAACCGAAAGAAGCAGCCAGCTTTCCTTTGTCGCGCAAAGGATTTATAAGTGCAAAAAGTTTGTAAACCGGAAGAAGCGTGTTCTGGTTTATTGTAGGAGAACCGACAAGAAGGGCTGTGCTGCGAACCAGTTTTGAATCGATATCGCCCATTGACATGGTTTCAATGTCGGCAAGCTCAACACCAATAGCCGGCTCAGCTTCTTTTATGCCTTCAGCAATATATTCGGCCATCTGCTTTGTGTATCCGTAGGCAGATATATAGGTTATCAGGACATAAGGCTTTTCGCTTGTTGCTTCTGAAAGGTATTCGGTTGCATATTTTTCTGAAAGATCAACATATTTTTTCCAGTTACTCCTGAGAACAGGGCCGTGACCTGTTGCAATCACATTTATATCGAGCGGCCTGATCTTGTTAATTGCCTTAATCATAAACTTGCTGTAAGGCTTTAGAATTACATCGAAATAGTACTTGAATGAATCATCATAGTTGTCAACCAGGTCGTCAAACATCTCTTCCGTACAATAATGGGCGCCAAATGAATCGCAAGTGAACAGTACTTTATCCTCCTCGAGATAGGTGTATATTGAATCCGGCCAGTGCAGGTTGGGGGCACTTATGAAACTAAGGGTCTTCCCGCCAATGTCCAGTTTATCTCCATCTTTTACCTTAAGATTTTTAAATGGTTTTCCCACTATATCCTCAAGATATCGTAATGCATTTCCGCTTCCTACAACTGTAGCATCAGGAGCAAGCTCAAGAAGAGCTGAAAGAGCTCCGGAATGGTCGGGCTCGGTATGATTAAGAACAATATACTGAATATCTGAAGGATTGGTAACTTTTTTTATCTTTTCAAGATATTCATCCTGAAATTTTGCCTTTGCAGTTTCGATAATTGTTTTTTTCCCTGTATCAATAAAATAGGAGTTGTAGGTAGTGCCGTACTTTGTTTCCATTACAATGTCGAATGTAACAATGTCATAATCGCGGATACCGATCCATTTTACATCTTTTGTCACATCAAGTATCTTTTTTTCATTCATTGCTGTCAATTTTTGTTTAAATAACTTTGTTGTTTATTTAGTCCAAATATAGCTAGTTAGTTTGTGAAAAAAAACGGTCAGGGAAGAATTAAATTATGGTATATGCATGTAATATGCGGTTTACTGGAGTGATGCGAGGACTGTTCTTTTTCCGTATACCTTCTGGCCTATTTCAACTTTTAGTTTTACATCAAGAGGCAAATAAAGGTCAACCCTCGAACCGAACTTTATGAATCCCATTTCCTGGAACTGAACTACAGGCATGCCGGTTTTGGCATATGTTACTATCCGCCTGGCTACTGCACCGGCTATCTGTCTTATGAGAATTTCGGTTTTTCCTGGAACTTCTATTACAAGGGTAGAATGCTCGTTTTTCTCAGAAGATTTTGGATGCCAAGCCACGATGTATTTACCCGGATGATACCTGTAATATTTAACTGTCCCGCTTACCGGATAGAGATTCATATGCACGTTCAAAGGCGACATGAATATTGATAGTTTCAGCCGTTTGTCACTAAAATATTCCGTCTCATCCGTTTCTTCAGCTGCAACTATCTTTCCGTCGGCAGGAGCGAATACAAGCTGGTCATTAACTTCGGGCAAAACACGGTCGGGTTTCCTGAAAAACCAGACGGTGAACAGAAAAAAAATTACTGATAACAATATAAGAACTGAAGGCATATAACCCTTCCCGCCTGAAAGTGCCCAAAATGATACATTCATCAATACCAGAAAAATAAAAAGTACTTTAAGAATACTGTATCCCTCACTGTGTATTCTCATGGCAATGTGTATTTTAAACCGGAATAATATAAGTAGAAAACTGCAACAGGAACAACAAAGAGAAGTGCATCAAGGCGGTCAAGTATACCCCCGTGACCGGGAAGCAGTGATCCTGAATCCTTGATCTTCATGCTTCTTTTAAGCATTGACTCGGCCAGATCTCCCAGGGTGCCGAAAACTGAAACTATCAAAGCTAAAATAAACCACTGCCTGAGATCCAAAAAAGGGAAAAGATGTGTCATGAAGTATCCTGCGACCAATGTAGCTATAACACCACCGAACATGCCTTCCCATGATTTTTTTGGCGATATACGCTCCATAAGCCTGTGTTTGCCGAAAGGTACACCAACGATATAAGCAACGGTGTCATTCAAAATTATCAATATATACAACCCTGCAAGGATATCAGGTGAGTAAAATCCCGCTGAATGGCTGAAGGGAAAAACCAATACGTTTATCAAAGAAACAGGGAGTGCAACATAAGCGACTCCCAGCAGAGTGATGCCGATATTCTGAACGGGGGTTTCCTTATTCCTGAAAAGCTCTAAAAGAAAAAAAGCAGGAAGAAAAACAAATGGCAAAAAAAGTATAGTTGCATTGACGTAACCGGAAAAAAAGAGGAATATTACTAAAAAGAGAGAAAATCCGGCAGCTATTCCCGGCCAAACTTGCGGATAAATTCCATTTCTGGATACAAGCAGGTAAAACTCCCTCATACCGGCAAAAGTAATCAAAAGAAAAAACAATCCGAATGTTGCCTTGCCTGCAAACAAAGACCCAAAGAGCAACACCACATAAACCAATCCGGTTATACTTCGTTTGAGAAAATTTGTCAACTTGAAAACTCTTTAATTAACGTTAATGCTTTCTTCTCATCCGCTTCCCTTACATGAAGCTCAACAGTCCCGTGAGCATGATGAAAAACTGAATCCTGCTGGTTAACTATTACTGATTCAATATTGTTGTCAGACAACATTCGCTTTGCAAGCTCAACAATATATTGATCGCCCGAAGAATATACCGGCACCCATTTCTCTTCCTTCTCCATGATAATAGAAGTTTTATGAATTATTACCGCTATGAATCAGCCGTTTTTTTTCTTGTTCATCTTTCCTACCTGCGTTCCGGCATGTTCCCCGCTTTTTTCCGTTTCCTTGTTTTCCTTTCCTTTATTTCTGCCCGGGGCTTTCTTTTTTTTATCCACGCCGGAAATATTACTACGTACTGGCACTTTCTTTTCTTCTTTCCCAAAGGTTCGTTCTCCGAAAATCTTTTCAAGATCTTCGCTGAATATTACCTCTTTTTCGAGAAGCAGTTCTGCAAGCTGAACCAAACCCTCTTTTTGCTTATCCAGTATTTGTTTGACCCGTTCATAGGAATTCCGAACTATTTGTGATACTTCCTTGTCAATCAGCTCTGCTGTTTTTTCACTGTAGGGTTTTGAAAAAGAGTATTCATTCTGACCGGTGGAATCGTAATAACTAATATTGCCTATTTGGGGACTCATCCCGAAATAGGTGACCATTGCATAAGCCTGTTTTGTAACCCGCTCCAGATCGTTAAGAGCACCTGTAGACACTTTCCTGAAAATTATCTCTTCAGATGCCCTGCCGCCAAGCGTTACGCACATTTCATCAAGCATCTGCTCGGTAGTTGTTATCTGACGCTCTTCCGGAAGATACCACGCTGCACCGAGGGCTTTTCCACGCGGAACGATCGTAACTTTCACAAGCGGGCTTGCATGTTCAAGAAGCCAGCTTACTGTGGCATGACCTGCTTCGTGGTATGCAATTGTCTGTTTTTCTGACATTGTGATTAGCTTGTTCTTCCGTTCCAGCCCCCCGATTATTCTGTCAATTGCATCCAGGAAGTCCTGGCGCCCGACAACCTTCTTATCCTTCCTTGCTGCAATAAGCGCCGCTTCATTACAAACATTTGCAATATCTGCCCCGGAAAACCCTGGTGTCTGTTTTGCCAAAAACTCAATTTGGAGTGATTTTTCAATTTTGATTGGCTTGAGGTGAACTGAAAAAATATCTTTCCGCTCATTCAAATCGGGAAGCTCTACCTGTATCTGCCTGTCAAATCTGCCGGCACGCAGTAATGCACGGTCAAGCACATCAGCCCTGTTTGTTGCAGCCAGAATGATCACTCCAATATTTGCTTCGAAACCATCCATTTCAGTCAGTAACTGATTCAGGGTGTTTTCCCTCTCGTCATTGGCACCCCCACCCATTCCCGGGCTCCTTCCCCTTGCACGTCCTACTGCATCAATCTCATCTATAAAAACGATACACGGCGCTTTTTCCTTTGCCTGCTTAAAAAGATCGCGAACTCTTGAAGCTCCGACACCAACAAACATTTCAACAAAATCCGACCCGGATATGGAGAAAAAGGGAACATTTGCCTCGCCAGCAACGGCTTTTGCCAGAAGAGTTTTGCCTGTACCGGGAGGCCCGACAAGAAGTACACCCTTAGGAATTTTCCCTCCAAGCTGTGTATATTTTGCAGGGGTCTTCAGGAAATCCACTATCTCCTTGACTTCCATCTTTGCCTCTTCAAGACCCGCTACGTCTTTGAAATCAATTTTAACGTTAGACTCCCTGTCGAACATCTTTGCCTTTGATTTCCCTACATTAAATATTCCTCCCGGTCCACCTCCACCTCCGGCACCGCTCATACGCCGGAAAATAAATATCCAGATGGCTACAAGAATGAAAATGGGTATCATCCAACTCAGCATATCTCCGAACACATCGCGTTCGGTTACATACGAAATTATAACACGCTCGTCTTCTTCAAAATCCTGCTGCGCCTCGTTCAGCCTTTGTTCAAATATCTCAACCGAACCTATATTGAAGTAGAAGTGAGGCCCTTCTCTGGGGGCTGAACTCAACCCCTGGTCAAACAGGTAGTCATACTCCCCGGAATCAATAACATCCTCCTTAATGAAAATCCTGGCTGTTTCCTGGTTAACAACCACTACTTTTTCAACATGATGATTTTTCAGCATGTCTCTCTGGAATTCCAGGAAATTGATCTCTTTGGGTTTTTGACCCACACTGAACAGCTGAATCAGTATGAATGTTATTGCAATCAAGCCGTAAATCCAGTATATGCTGAATCTCGGACGTTTATTGTTATTTTCATCCCTACCTTTATCCCCCTGGGGTTGAGCGGGACTCTTCCCGGTTCTCTTATTCTTTTTAGAATCTGACATTTCAAAAAAATTATTCATTAAACCTCACCCGGTATCTTTTCCATTTTACCGTCTCCCCACAACTCCTCAAGCCTGTAAAATTCCCTGAAGGGCTTCTGGAATATGTGAACCAGTATATTACCATAGTCCATAAGTATCCATTGTGAATTTTCATATCCCTCCTTGTGGAATACTTTCACTGATAGTCTTTCCTTAAGCGTTCTTTCGACTGAATCGGCAATAGCACTTACCTGGGTGTTGGATTCGCCGTGACAAACGACAAAATGACTGCAAATTGAATGTTCCAGTTGAGAGAGGTCAATATTCACTATTTCTCTGCCCCTTACATTTTTTATCCCTTCAATAATTTGTTCCAGTAATACTTCTGTTGAAACAAGTTCTTTTCCCATCTATTTTTTTTAATGTTTACAAAGTTAATGAATTTTTAAATTATTTGGCTTTTGAAATTAACGGCCGGTTTTCCCGTATAAGACCAAAAGTGAAAATTCAATTTAATTTTTTGGTCTTATAGATCTTACCACAACAATGATTTTATATTGTATTTGAAGCGGGCAAATATTTCCTGCAAGTCAGCCAAGCCATATATAAGAACTACTCACGGGCGGAATATTGAAATTATTATCTTGAGCGGTTCATATAAGCAAATCTTTTTATAAATCGGTATGACTAAGCAAATCCGCGCTTTATGCAGCTCCGGTCTTCAAGCATCATTTCCGGGTATTGTTCCAGGACTGTTAAAAAGTTATCTTTATCCCGATTATTAAACGTTAATTTAATCAGCCTATTGCAAACAGATGAACACATCTTTTATTGGCAGGCAACTGCATACATTTGAAACTATTGATTCAACAAACAGGCACGCTATTGAGCTTGCAAGAAGGGAGTTTGTAGAAGACGGAACCGTTATCCTTTCGCAGGAACAGACGGCCGGACGAGGTTATGGCAGTAATTCATGGGAAAGTGAAAAAAACAGGAACCTCACATTCACTATTATTCTCAAACCGGATTTCCTGCCAGTGCAAAAGCAGTTTTTTTTGTCTATGGTTATTTCACTTGGCATATATGATTTCCTGATCCTTTTTAACGAGAATATCTCGATTAAATGGCCGAATGACATATATGCAGGTGACGGGAAAATCGCAGGAATACTTATTGAGAATATTCTGAAAACGGACAGGATAGAACATACATTTGCAGGTATAGGAGTTAACATCAACCAGGAGGTGTTCCGGAGCGATGCCCCTAACCCCGTTTCACTGAAAAAAATCAACGGAATTGATTACGATCTGCAGGAATGCCTCGGGCTGCTGTGCAGCAAAATAGAAGCAAGGTACCTTCAGCTGGTATCAGGAAAGGAAACTCTTATTAAAACCCTTTACACCCAAAACCTTTACAGGATCAATGAAACACATTGTTTCAGTGCCGGAGACAGATTTTTTGAGGGAAGAATAAAAGGAATTGACGAATTTGGACACCTGTTGATCGAAGCTGATGGTAAAACAGTGAAATTCGGTTTTAAGGAAGTTTCATTTAAAATATAACCTGATCACACATGCCTTGACAGCTTAAGAGAAAGCTCCTCGGCAGCTTTGTCAATACCGCTCTGCAGGTATTCGCCAAGCATGGTTTTCATAAACGGATTGAGCGCAGCATTCATTTCAAGCCTCATCTCAGTTACAGATGGTTCCGGGCTGTTCAGTTTTACCCTGAATGAAAATCTGAAAGGAGCCCTGCCCTCCGATTCAAACAGCAGTGATTCAGATGGAATCTTTTCCGACAGCCGCACATTCAATTCGCCAATCCCTTCAATATTAAAACTGAAGGATTCCCCATTAATCGTGAACTCTTTCACTTTCCCCGGAGGAGCGACCCTCTCCAGGTTGGATATATCCGAAAGAAAATTGTAAACCTCATCCCTCTTCCTGTCAATAATCCGGACATTGCTTTCAACTGTTGTCATCTGTTATCTGTTTTGGGTTTCCAGCCGGCCGGATCTTTCTGCCACTGTTTAAGGACTTCAATCTCTTCAGGTGTGAATATTTTCTCTTCAAGTGCGAGATCCATAAGGTGGTTATAATTCGTAAGTGTTGTGTATGTACAACCGGCTTTTCGAAAATTTTCTTCTGCAATACCGAAATTATATGAAAATATAGCTGCCAGTCCCATAACCTCACACCTGTTTTCACGAAGTGCTTCGACTGCTTTGAGACTGCTCTTGCCGGTCGAGATCAGGTCTTCTATTACAACCACTCTGGTACCGGCCGGGGCATCTCCCTCAATTATATTCCCAAGACCGTGACCTTTTGTTGAAGATCTCACATAAACAAAAGGGAGGTCCATCGAATCTGCCACCAGTACACCATGAGCGATGGCACCAGTAGCAACACCTGCTATAAGCTGAACCGCAGGAAATTCTTTTTTGATTTTTTTACAAAAAGCATCCCTCACAAGTTTCCTTGCTTCCGGAAAGGAAAGAACCTTCCTGCTGTCGCAATAAATTGGGGAGTCCCATCCTGAGGCCCAGCGGAAAGAACTTGCTGATTCCAATTTTATTGCTTTTATTTGCAGTAGGTGATTGGCAATCGATTTTTCTGTTTGATGCATAACGCAAATGTATAAAGTTTTTTTTAACGAAAGAAAAGTATTCCTTACCACGGACTTTCTGAAATCATTTCAGGAAAACCACGGACTCTTTTATAAATTCAATGAGAAGGAGGAACTGAAAGAGCTGCTGCTGATATTTCTTGCGATTAACAGAATAAAAAGTCTTTTTATCTACAGTAATGACCTTGAGGATCTGAAAAAAAACTTTGTTTCATGCTTTCGTTATGTTGAAGCTGCAGGTGGACTGGTAATGAACAAAAAAAACGGGAAGCTTCTTTTCATAAACCGTTTTGATAAATGGGACCTGCCAAAAGGCAAAATAGAGGAGGGAGAAACTCCTGAAGGCACTGCAATAAGAGAAGTTGAAGAGGAGTGCGGCATTTCAGGCGTAACAATTTCAAGTGCGCTGATGTGTACCTACCATACTTACTTTTTTAAAAATACGCCCCACCTGAAGAAAACTCACTGGTTCAGGATGGAATATTCAGGAAGAGAAAACCCTGCGCCACAAACCGGGGAATTTATTACAAAAGTAATGTGGGCAGGTCCAAAAGAGATAAAAATGGTCACGAGAAACACCTACGGTTCAATAATAGACCTTCTTGAAGAGGCAGGTGTGCAGTAAATCCCGTTGCCTCACTGCCCGTGAAATCTAATGATATAATTCCTGCAACACCGGAAAATTTTCTCAGAAACAACCTGATACAGGTCACCTCTTTTTAATGTAGCTGCTGAGATCTATTGCAGCCGGCACAAATTTAGATGCATCCCCGCCGTGGCGGATAACTTCTCTTACAATTGTAGAGTTGATAGGTGTATGCTCCGGAATGGTAAGCAGAAATACAGATTCAACCTCAGGATACATCGACTTGTTAAGCTGGGCAATAGCGCGTTCGAACTCAAAATCAGACGAAGTTCGCAGCCCCCTCAAAATATAAAGCGCCCCTATTTTTCTGCAATAATCCACAGTCAGACCGCTGAATGATTCAACAAATATTTTTGGTTCATCACTGAAAACCTTCCGGATCCATTTAAGCCGGACATCAAGGGGGAAAAAACCTTTCTTTTCCGAGTTATAGCCTATACTGATATAAATCTTGTCAAACATGGAGAGTGCGCGGCGCACAATTGACTCGTGCCCTACCGTGAAAGGATCAAAAGACCCCGGGAAAACCGCTGTTTTTTCCATATCAATTAAACAAAATAGTTATAGAAATATCCCGCAATTTAATCATAAATATGGTGATATTCCAACCTGCGGGAAAATTACCTGGATATTTCAACCGATGCGGTTCCCAGAACTGTTGACATCCCTATAATCAAGTGAGGCTCCAACGGATTGAAGTCATCGGTTTCATAATAAACCTTCCCAAATGATGAAGCATTTCCCGGGGGCATTCTGGTTATTGCAAAAACCCCTTCGGCTTCAACCCTGAACGGAATACCAGATGGGACTGAAATGGTGGTGGCAGCAAATAATGTAACAACACTGATATTCATCGGGAGCATTTCCGTTTCGGTCATTCGCAGATCAAATTCCGCCTTTGAGAAAAGTACATTATAATCCTCCAAAAAAAAGTCGGGTTGATAAATTTGAGCCTTCCGGAATATTATATCCCTGTCTGCCGTTCTGAATAGATCTGCTTCAAATATTCCCAGCAGTAATTTGCCTGAAAGCAAAAAAAGAAAAAGGATAATGACAATCCTGCAGGAAAAGGCTCTTTTCCGTAAAAAAATATATGTAAGGAAAATTGCCAGTAAAAATCCGGCAAAATAAAATATATCCATAAATCAATGGTTGAACAAATAGGGCAAAATATTGTTTTAATCTTAAAAGTAGCAATATTTATCTGTTTAGCAACAAAAGCGCAACTGTAATATCGCTTAACAGTAATATTTTAAAAAAATATTGGATTAAATATTGAGATTAAATATATTTATAAAATCAATTATATATCAATTTAAATTTCAATCAAAATTATTTTAGTATGTCTGATTATCACGAACCTGTAGATGAACTCACTCCTGAAGCAAGAGATTTTTCACGTGCACTTAAAAGCCTTAAGGAGGAGGTTGAGGCAATTGACTGGTACCACCAGCGTGTTGTAACTTGCTCCGATGAAAAGCTCAGGGCTATCCTTGCCCATAACAGGGATGAAGAGATAGAGCATGCATGCATGGCAATTGAATGGTTGCGGAAAAACATGCCTGCCTGGGATGAGCAGTTGCGCCGCTTCCTTTTCGAGGATGGAAGTGAAGAAGATTCACACAAAGAGAATCATGATAACCCGTCAGATCTTGGTATAGGAAAAATCAAATAAAATCAATTATTTATGGATATTTTGAAAAAACAGATGGCACCGGTTTCAAATGAAGCCTGGCATGAAATAAACGAAGAGGCCAGAAGAGTACTGGAATCTTTCCTTGTATCACGAAAATTTCTTAATGTTGAAGGTCCGAAAGGATGGGGTTTCGCTTCAGTTCCGGAAGGGCGGCTTGAAATACCATCAGGACAGAAAAAAGAAGGAGTTATTTACGGCATACATAAAGTTCAGCCACTGGTTGAGCCAAGGATATCGTTTAAGCTAAATATATGGGAACTGGATAACATTTCAAGGGGAGCTTCAGATGCCGATCTTGACCCTCTTACAGATGCAGCAAAAAAATTAGCTGAATTCGAAGAAAAATCGATATACTACGGCTTGAAAAACGCTTCCATGAAGGGGCTGGCCGACTGTGGTAGTGATAATCATATTAAAATTCCTGAAAACATTGAAGATTTTACCGGTGTTGTTTCTGAAGGGGTCTCAATACTAATGGAGAAAGCTGTAAAGGGGCCGTATGCACTTGTGGCAGGTTTACCGGTCTGGAAAAAGATTTCAGCTGTTTCCAACTGTTACCCTTTGAGAAAACAGATTGAAAAAATAATTGATGGGCCTGTTATCCCAAACCATTTTATCAATGAGGCATTCCTTGTCCCTCAAACGACTGATGAACTGAAACTGATACTTGGACAAGATATCTCAATAGGTTATGAATCTCATACAGACAGGGAAGTTGTTCTTTTCCTTACAGAATCATTCATATTAAAGACTGACAATCCGGATTCGGTTGTTATCATCAAATAGGGCTTATTAAATAGTTCCTTGTCTCTGAAAAACAACAACAATCTTTTCACCATGGAGAGTCCTTAACTACCTTTTAAGGGCTCTCTTTATTTGCTATTCAGGAAAAGCTATATCAAGTGCTTCAAGAATAGTGTTTATAAAATGGAATTTCAACCCTTTTAGATAGAGCTGATTTATTTTTTCGAGATCTTTACGGTTTTCCTCGCAGAGGATAATATCGGTAATTCCTGCTCTTTTTGCAGCAAGTATTTTTTCCTTTATACCACCAACCGGCAGTATCTTGCCACGGAGAGTTATTTCTCCGGTCATGGCAATACCTTTTTTCACAGTACGCCCGGTAAATGCCGAAGCAATAGATGTGACCATTGTTATACCGGCAGAAGGTCCGTCTTTTGGAATGGCTCCCTGCGGAACATGTAAATGAACGTTCCATTTATCAAAAACTTCCGGATTAATTTTCAGATAATCCGAGTGTGACTTGAGATATTCCAGTGCAAGTATTGCAGATTCTTTCATGACCTCACCCAGACTTCCGGTCAGTGTCAGTTTTCCCTTCCCTTTGCTGAGACTTGTTTCAACAAGGAGGATTTCCCCCCCGGTTGCAGTCCATGCAAGTCCGGTAACCACGCCCGGGAAATCGCCACCTTTGTACATTTCACGTGTATATTCGGGCGGACCCAGTATTTCCCTGATATCATCAACTTTTATCCGTTTTGTAAATTCCTCCTCAAGTGCAATTTTTTTAGCGATCCGCCTGATAACTGTAGCAATTTTTTTATCCAGTTCCCTGACTCCCGATTCACGGGTGTAATCTTCAATTATCCTTTCCAGCACTTTTCTGGAAAACGTTATCGATTCGCCCTTCAGTCCGTGTTCCTTGAGCTGCTTGGGCACAAGGTGGCGCTTTGCTATCTCTGTTTTCTCCTCAACCATGTAACCGCTTACATTAATCATCTCCATCCTGTCGCGTAAAGCAGGATGTATGGTTGTTATGGTATTGGCAGTAGCAATGAAAAGAACCCTTGAGAGATCATAATCCAGTTCAAGGTAGTTGTCATGGAATGAAATATTCTGTTCAGGGTCAAGAACTTCAAGTAATGCAGAAGAGGGATCCCCGTGAAAGTCCCTACCTACCTTGTCAATTTCGTCGAGCATGAAAACGGGGTTTGATTTTTTTGCCCTCGTTATATTCTGCAATATACGTCCTGGCATAGCACCTATATAAGTTTTCCGGTGCCCCCGTATTTCAGATTCGTCGCGCAAGCCACCAAGAGACATTCTGACGAATTTTCTCCCAAGGGCTGATGCAACTGATTTCCCAAGGGAGGTCTTCCCGACACCAGGCGGACCATAAAGGCAAAGAATCGGAGATTTCATGTCCCCTTTGAGCTTGAGCACGGCCAGATGTTCAAGTATTCGCTCTTTAACGTTATCGAGTGCAAAATGATCCCTGTCAAGCACTTTAGCAGCACGTTTCAGGTCAAAATTGTCTTTTGTGTAATCTCCCCATGGCAGATCAAGCATTAAATGAACGTAGTTGACCTGTACTGAATATTCTGCAGAAGCAGGATTTAGCCTCTGCAACTTTTCAAGCTCTTTTTCAAAAGCCTGCTGAACCTCTTTGCTCCACTTTTTTTTGCTTCCCCTTTCACGCATCTCCTCAATCTCCTTTTCAAGAGGACTGCCTCCCAGCTCATTCTGAATTGTTTTCATCTGCTGATGAAGAAGATATTCGCGCTGCTGCTGGTCAAGCTCCATTTTAACCTTTGTCTGTATATCATTTTTAAGTTCAAGCATCTGGAGTTCATGCATGAGGTGTTCCAGCAAAAGTGTGCCCCGTTTCTTCAGGTCGCTTATCTCAAGCATTTTCTGCTTTTCGGAGATGTCCATATCACTATTGGAGCAGATAAAGTTTATCAGGTAAGATGGGCTTTCGATATTTTTTACCGCAAATGAAGCTTCCGGGGGAATATTTGTTGAAAGCTTTATAATTTTTATTGAGAGATCCCTCAGTGAACCGATCAGGGCATCAAATTTATCACCTTTTTTGGGCGGTTTTACCTCTTCAAGCACTTCTACCTTTGCCTGCAGATAAGGTGTTTCTGTTATTATCCGGTCGATTCTGAACCTCTTTTTCCCCTGAATTATAACAGATGTAGCACCGTCAGGCATTTCAAGAATTTTTACTATCTGGGCAACCGTCCCCACACTATAAAGGTCACCCGTTCCTGGATCGTCTACTTCCTGATCCTTTTGGGCCAGCACACCAATTATCTTCTCTTTCTGGAACTTTTCCTTTATAAGTTTAATTGATTTTTCACGACCAACTGTAATTGGTATTATAACTCCCGGGAAAAGGACAGTATTCCTTAGGGGAAGAATAGCCAGAACTTCAGGAACTTTGGTCTTTCCAAGTGTTTTTTCATCCTCTTCACTGATAAGTGTCATAAAGTCATACTCATCATCTGAAGGGTTCATCCCAAAAATATCTTCAAAAAAACTTCCTCCGTACTTCTTTCTCATAATGTTATCTTCCTGTTGTTCTTAAAAAAATTGTCGGTTAAGTGTTTGTCATGTAATTTAAACACCGGACATGGTCTTTTGTTCTACAGGTCGTGCTTGAACAAATCTAATATCTGCGGTATTTTTCAGTATTATTAAAAACAGTTTCAAGAATATGGCTGTCAGCTTCAGTTAATTCTACATTACGCCTTATCATAACTTTTTCAGCCACCTCAATTGCTTTATCTAGATTATAGGTTGCAAAGCCCTGTGGGCCACCCCATGAAAATGAGGGTATGAAGTTCCTTGGGAAACCGCTTCCGAAAATATTCGCAAAAACACCAATCATCGTTCCTGTATTAAACATGGTATTTATAGCACTCTTTGAATGATCCCCCATAAATAACCCGCAAAACTGCAATCCAGTCCCGATGAATTTTTTTTGTGAGTAGTTCCAAACCCTCACTTCAGCATAGTTATTTTTCAGATTGGAGTTGTTTGTATTGGCACCAAGATTACACCACTCTCCTATAACCGAATTTCCCAGAAAACCGTCGTGTGCCTTGTTTGAATAACCGAAAAAAACAGAATTGTTTATCTCTCCTCCAACTTTGCAATGGGGGCCTATCGTGGTAGGGCCGTAAATTTTTGCACCCATCTTCACAACTGAACTCTGCCCGAGTGAAAAAGGACCGCGTATAACAGCCCCCTCCATTATTTGAGCATTTTTGCCGATATACACCGGTCCGTCGGTTGAATTTAAAGTGGCAAAACTGATTGATGCCCCCTGTTCAATAAAAATATTTTTATTGCCAACAGTTTTTGCTAACGGACCGGGATCTTCAGATGACCTCCCAAACGTCACCTCCCTGAAATCGGAAGCAAGGGCCTCTCCGTTGAGACTGAATATATCCCAGGGGTAATTAACTTTAACAAAACCTGAGTTAGTTTCTCTCTTTTTGTAACGTTCAATATTTTCGTAAGAGAATTCATATGTTTGTTCACGGTTCAGACGAACAGCAATTATTTCGTCATTTCTGACCAGCGCCTCATTAAAAGCGAGCCTTTGCACCTCCTCTGCCAGCTCACGGTTTGGAAGTACAGAACCGTTAACCAGCAGGTTGTCTGAAGTTACAGTTGTTTTGTATACTGGTTTCAAATATTCTGCTGTCAAATATGAGGCGGATAAGGAATAAGTTTTTTCCCATTTTTCCATTAATGTCAACAGACCAATACGGATTGCCGCCACCGGACGAGTCATTGTGAAAGGCCACAGGTTCATCCATGAATGGTCGTCAAACAATATTAAGTTCATAGGTGAATAATTTATTCCCCGGATAACAAACCGGGAATATTATGATGATTTGTTAATGTAAAATGCTGCATGAACTGATTGAGCCTTTAGTTTTGAACATCGGGCATTGTCTGAAACACCATTTAACAAAAATAGTTTTATTGAATAATAAAAAAAAGGTGGAGCCGGTAAAAACTTCAGATTGAAAAGATGGTTGAATCAACCTGATTTATGAAATGAAAAAAAAGCCCCGCCAATGCAGGGCTTTATATCTCTTTTTATGTCGGAAACTACTTTTTTGACTTTTTGTCCATGTGCTTTTTATACCTGTTCATAAACTTGTCAACACGACCTGCTGAGTCGACCAGCTTCATTTTGCCTGTATAGAAAGGGTGTGATGTGCTGGATATCTCCAACTTGTAAAGCGGATATTCTTTCCCGTCATCAAGCTTTATTGTTTCCTTTGTTGGTGCTGTTGACCTTGATATGAAATACTCGTCGTTTGACATATCCTTGAAAACAACAAGGCGGTAATTCTTAGGATGTATTTCCTTTTTCATTGCTTCTCCGTTCTAATTATCTTTTTTGATTATTGAACCGCAAAAATATACATAATAGTATAATTATCAAAAATAATGCAAAAAAATCTGATCCTGTTTCTCAATGAAGTCTGATTATCCTGTGGTCGAGTAATACAAAAACCAGTACTATCAGAAACGTGTAAAAAATGTAAGTGGCTACAGGAATATATTCACCGGGTTTTATTTTTATTATAAAATAGTTATACAAAATAAGCATTATTTTTTCAAGCAGGAAAACAATTGCCGTAGCAACTGCAACACCAACCATTCCGTAATACTGCATCATGTAAAGGCTAAGAGATACATTAAGCACTATTACAACAAAAGAGGCACCGAGTATTATTCGTGTACGCTTCAACCCGATAAGGATTGTTTGCGGAAAAACAAGCCGGCTTATTATCAGTAAGAGGTATACCATAAAGATGTCTGCACTTCTGGAGAATCTCTCACCGAACATTGCAATGTAAAGGACTTTGCTGAAAAAAAGCAAAATGGTGGAGATTGGAAAAAGCATATGCATAAGTCGTTTTGACCTCTTTTTTATCGTTGAGAGGGCAGCTTTCACCTTTCCGGCACCTGAGAACTCAGGCAGCATTGCATTGCTCAGTCCGTTTGCAAGAAGCAACACAAGGGGCAGCTCCTTTGCTCCAAAGCGGAAAACTGCAAAAGATGCTGCATCAAATGAGCCGGATACAATAATACCATCAATATACTGGGCGGAGCCGCTGAGCAGAGAACTAATTATCAGTGGCATGCCCAGGGCAAAATGCTCCCTGACAAAAGAAGCGGAGAATTTTAGCATTGAATAGCGCTTCATCAAAACACCCAGCCAGAAGAGGCGAATAACCGATATTAAAATCAATCCTTTCACTGCATATTCTATGGGGTATCCGGACAAAACAGGGACAGTAACAAGCAGAAGCTGCAATCCGAAAGACCAGAAACCGTATATAAGCATCTCTTCTGACTTGTTCCTTAGCAAATAAACATATTCTACCAGGTGGCCCGGATTGCTGAGAAGAATATAGATGAAAACCAGATTCATGAATGAAATATCCTTTACTCCGTCAAAAAGATAAAAGGATCTCTGGAAAATCAGACAAAAAATGAATGCCATCAGGCTGAAAACTGAAAGAACAAGAAAAGCATTGAAAATCTCAGCAGATTTCCCCCTGTTGCCTGAAGAGTGCTTTCCAAAAGTTTTGTTGTTGTTGTAGAGAGGGAGTAGTGACTGTATAATTCCTGTAACCCAGAAGAAGCTAACGGCACTTGCTATAAAGAGAGAAAGTTCATAGTATCCGATATCTTCGGTCGCAACAGAACTGTTTGCAAATATTATACTGATAAGCAGGAACGTCCCGAACCTTAACAGCTGTATTGCCTGAAGGCTGTTTATCTTATTTATTTTCCCGGCAAAATCCAATGCAGTATGTTGTCTGTTTACAAGGCTGCAAATTTAAAAATAAATAGACAAACCGGTTCCGGAAATTTTTATATTATAACCGTCGGAATCAGAGTTGGTCTATTAAACTAAATTTTGCATATCTTTTTTGGAAAGATTTTTTTATCTTTGCGGCTGCTGAACATGGTGGATGTAGCTCAGGTGGTTAGAGCGTCAGATTGTGGATCTGAAGGTCGCCGGTTCAAGTCCGGTCTTCCACCCCCTCTCAGAATCTCCGGCAATGCCGGAGATTTTTTTATAATGTATATTATTTTCACAGGGATATGCGTATTGTTATTATACGTAAAGGTTTTTTTTATTAATGCAATGAAGCGTACAATAAATACTGAAAAGATCCCCATTAAGCTGTGGGTTGATAAAATAGAGCCGGGAGCACTGAAACAGGCCAGAGATATAGCTAATCTATCCTTGGCATTTCACCATATTGCCATTATGGCAGACTGCCATGAAGGTTTCGGCATGCCTATCGGGGGTGTGTTGGCTGCCAGAAACGTTGTGATTCCAAATGCAGTGGGTGTTGATATTGGATGCGGAATGTGTGCTTTGAAAACTTCTCTTAAAGAAATAAGCAGAAAAAAATTAATTAATATATCAAGGGATATAAACAGGGTTGTTCCAACAGGGTTCAACCATCACAAAAAGCCTCAGGATCCATCACTTATGCCGGAAGTAAAAGGGAGGATGACCGTTGTGGAGAGGGAATTTGAAAAAGCCCGGCATCAGCTTGGCACCCTGGGAGGCGGAAACCATTTTATTGAAGTGCAGAAAGGGTCGGATGGTTTTATATGGATCATGGTCCACTCCGGCAGCCGAAATCTTGGTAAGCAGGTAGCCGATCATTACTACAGAAAAGCTGTAAATATCAGTGAAAAAAATTACAAAAAGGCTAATCATCCCAAACAGCTTTCCTTTTTGCCGCTTGATACAAATACCGGACAGGATTATATCAGGGAAATGCAATATTGCATCGATTTTGCATATGCAAGCCGCAAGCTTATGTCTGAGCTGTCGGTATCTATTTTCAATGAACATGCTGGTGAAATAACCGTTTCAGATTTCATAAACATTGCACACAATTATGCAAGTATTGAGAAACACTTCGGAAGTGAAGTTGTTGTGCACAGAAAAGGAGCAACCAGTGCCGCAAAAGGGGAAAAAGGGATAATTCCGGGCTCACAGGGAACTAGTAGTTATATTGTATCAGGAAAAGGCAACCCTGAAAGCTTCAGAAGCTGTTCTCACGGAGCAGGAAGGATCATGGGCAGGCGTGAAGCACAGAAAAATCTGGATATCAAATATGAAACTGAAAAACTTGAAGAGAAGGGAATATTACACAGTATAAGAGGGAAAAGGGATCTTGATGAAGCTTCGGGAGCTTACAAGAATATTGACGAAGTGATGGAAAACCAGGAGGACCTTGTAGAAATATTATTAAAACTGGATCCTATGGCGGTAATAAAAGGGTAAAAAAATCGGGCTGTTACTTTTTACCGTAAAAGGAAAAGCCGTCAACCCTTATTGAAGACGGCTTATTATATGATCCTCTATTCATTTTTTAACCCAGGTACATTCGTAACAATTTGTTTTTGGATTTATGACGCAATCTTCTGAGTGCTTTCTCCTTTATTTGCCTTGTACGCTCCTTGGTAAGTCCGAGCTCCTCTCCTATTGCTTCAAGAGACATCTCCTGCCGGCCAATCCCGAAATAGCACTCTATAACATTCCTCTCTTTGTCTGAGAGCACACTCAGGGTCCGTGTAATTTCCTTTCGCAGGGAATCTTTCATCAGATCCGAGTCTGCAACTGGAGAATCCTTGTTTTCCATCACATCCAGAAGACTGTTGTCTTCTCCTTCAACAAAAGGTGCGTCAAAAGAGAGAGGGCGGCCGTTCAGACGCATAGTCCCGGCAACCTTGTCCCTGGGCATTCCGAGTTGTTCGGCAAGCTCTTCTGCCGACGGGTCTCTTTCATTCTGCTGTTCAAACTTTGCGGAAATCTTGTGTATTTTGCCCAGTGAACCAACCTGGTTCAGGGGTAAACGAACCACTCTTGCCTGTTCTGAAATTGCCTGAAGTATCGATTGCCGGATCCACCATACAGCATATGAAATGAACTTGAAGCCTTTTGTTTCATCAAACTTTGTGGCCGCCTTAATGAGTCCAAGATTACCTTCATTGATCAAGTCAGGCAGGCTCAATCCCTGAAACTGATACTGCTTGGCCACAGAAACAACGAAACGAAGGTTAGCCCTTACCAGCTTTTCCAAAGCTAACTGATCCCCTTTCTTTATCCGCTGAGCCAATTCAACTTCTTTCTCAGGAGAAATAAGCTCTTCCCTTCCTATCTCCTGAAGATACTTTTCAATTGAATTGCTGTCACGGTTTGTAATTGATTTTGTTATTTTTAATTGTCTCATATATATGTTTTATTATTTACCTGTTATGGACATTATGATTTCTCAACCGTTCTTCTCTATATACTCCTTCACTTTGGCATACCTTTCACGGCTGAGGTTATAGTTTGGCGGACTGGAATACCTTTCTATCAGACCGGTAAGCTTCAGTTCAAGAATATGGTTCATGCCTGCTGGCTGAGAGATTGACAGCTCTCTTATTATATCGCCAAAAGGGCATGCCCCTCTTTTGTCAAGCAAATCGAGTATTGCCATTTTAACAGGCTCATTAACTATTTCCAAAATCTTGTCTTCCGTTAATTTCTCTGCAAAATCACCTTTTGTTTTTTCGTACATCTTTTTATATTGTAATAATTAACTGTTAAATAATATTATACAACTCTTTTGGTTATATAGTCCGAATTGAGTATAGTCAATGCTCCCATATAATCGATTTTGAACTCTATAAGATCGCCCACTTTGTAACGGGGTTTCTTTGTTCCAAGGTCAACCACTATCATGTCAGAACTTGCTCCTGTAACCGTTATTTTCTTATCAACCGCCTCTATATGATCAAGATTGATATCAAGCAGCCCGATATCCAGGATTGCCCTGTAAGATTTTTTACCAAGATCCTTTTCATCAAATTCAAGAGTTTCACCTGCTACATTCGTTCCAACTTCTCCTGAAGGCACCATTGGTTTTTCAATAAGTTCAATTATTTCTGTCTTCAGTTTAAAAATATCTGACTTCATTCCCTTTATCCGCTTGCCGGTAAATAAGTCTTTGCCAAAATAGAGAGTCTCTCCAACCCTGAAATGATTGACGGTTCCAGGCATTATCCTCTTTAATATCAACGGTATAGTTACCGAAGAGCCGCCAGATACATAAGGTATCTTCTTTTTGAACTTTGCTTCAATTAACTGTTTGTACAGGCCCAGCTGTATAAGCTTATCCTGATTTGGCATTATGCCATTTAAACAGTTGAGATTTGTTCCAATCCCTACAACCTCAATATTTGGCAGATTAAAAATCTTCCCGTAAAAACCTATAAGGTTATCTCCCAAAACACCCTCACGCAGGTCACCCATTTCTATCATTATGAGGATCTTGTGCGTTTTTTCCTGCCTTCCTGCTTCCTCATTTAAAAGCTTGATAGTATAAAGCTCAGTGTTGGCACTTATATCAGCATATTTTACCACCGAACGAATCGAACGCTTGGCCGGTGGCTTAATATAAATAGTTTCAATTTCCGGATCGATCCTTTTTATCGCCTTTAAATTGCTTACTCTTGAATCCAGAACCTGCTTTATGCCAAGGTCTATAACTTCTTTCAGGTAAACCGGGTTGCCGCATAACAATTTAGTAACGATTCCCCAATCAATATTATTTTGTTTAAATATATTTTCAAGAAAATCGTAATTATGTTTCAGTTTTAGCCTGTTTAATTCAATAAATGCCATTATTATAAAAAATTAGTTTACAACTATTCTTGGAATATTCAAGGGTAATCTTGTTAACAGCTCATAATTCAACTGATCACTAAACTCCCCGAACGATGCAACAGTAATTGTAGACTCCCCTTGTTTCCCTATTAGAACAACTTCTTCTCCAATACTGACATCGGGTATTTTGGTAATATCCGCAATCAACATGTTCATGTTGACAAGTCCAATGACCAGAACTCTTTGTCCCTTGATAAGAACACGTCCCTGGTTGCTTAATGACCTGCTGTATCCGTGTGAATACCCAACGGGAATAACTGCGATAACCTTGTCCTCATGGGCAATATAGGAAGTCCCATAACTAACGAACTCCCCCTGTTTCACCTTCTTAATGCTCATTATTCGCGTCTTCCATCCTATAACACGCCTCAGCGGATCCTGCTTTTCTTCTTTTTTACTTATATACTGTATAAAAGTTTCGGCACTTGGCCAGTATCCGTATTGCAATATGCCTGCCCTTACCATATCGTAACGGGAAGCCGGGTAGGTCATGGCAGCAGCTGAACTGGCAACATGTCTTTTAGCGGGAACAAGTCCCTGGTAATTCATCCACTTGCAGATCTTTTTGTAGCGTGCCAGCTGTTTCTGAACACGTACATGATTTGCAATACTCTCAGCACCTGCAAGATGGGTGCACAACCCCTTGATTACAAAAAGACCGGGATTTTTCTTTATTGTTTTCACAACAGATTGCAGCGATTTCTGGTTCAGTCCGGTGCGGTTCATTCCCGTCTCCACCTCAAGGTGTATAAGTGCAGGTTTACCTATTTTTGGGGCAACTTCCAGAATACGTTGTATCTTGCCGGTCTCAAAAACAAAAAATTCTATCCCGTTCTCAATCGCCCACGCAAGCTGTTCATTATCCATCCATCCCATTACCATTAAATCAGTCTCCGGCCTTTTTACATTACACACATCCAACGCTTCATCTGCACTGAACACCGAAAAATGTTCTATCCCCGCAAGTTCCGCAAGGGGTATATATTCTTTGATTCCGTGTCCATAGGCATTTGCCTTAACAACGGATGTCATTGTTGTGTCAGTGCCCAGCTGTCTTTTAATAAAGTTTATATTACTTATAACTGCACTCTTGCTGATTTCTATGACAGAAGTTTTTGCCATTTAGAACTTTTGATTAACATTTGTTCGCAAACACCTGTAAACATGGTAACACCCGTTTCAATCAATTCATCGGGAAAATCATAGTCCGGATTATGAAGTTCCGGGTGATCTTCTCCAGCCCCCAAACCAAACAGCACCCCTGGTAACTCTCGCGTAAAACATGAAAAATCTTCAGACCATTTAAAAGGTTTTTTTAAATGAGTAATACCAAACCCGTTTTTTTGGGCAATATTTTCAACTACCTTGTTTATCCGTATATCATTTTCGGTTGCGAAGAACTCCTCCGTCCATGAAACATCGCACCGCAAACCATAAAGCCTGGCGTTTCGTTCAACTACATCAACTGCTTTTTCTGAAAGCAAATCCATTTCTTTATTCTCGAAAGCCCTGAGGGTAGCCATAACTACTGCTTCACCCGGTGTAGTTCCGAAAGCTATCTCGCCTATTCTGACGTGAATAATGGTAAGCAGAACAAATGACCTGAATATTGGATCATTCTGAAGCAGCATCAATTCCCGGATAATATCAGATACGGCCATAGCAGGACTTAATCCGTTTTCAGGCTCTGCAGCATGAGCGGTTTTTCCTTTCAAGCGTACAATCAGCCCCTTGGAAGCGGAAGCAAATACTCCGTTGCGCAATACAACCCTGTTAACCGGATACCCGGGGAGATTATGCAGTGCCAAAACGTAATCGGGGCGCATTTCTTTCATGAACGGATCCTCCATAACCCTTTGTGCTCCTTCTCCATTCTCCTCTGATGGTTGGAACAAAACCATCACTCCGCCTCTGGAAGGGCGTTTTCCAGAAAAATAATGCGCTACGCCCACCACTATGGACATATGTCCATCATGACCACATTTGTGTGACACCCCTTCAATCCCTGAACGGTGTTTAAAACTGTTAACCTCCTGGATTGGTAAAGCGTCCAGCTCACTTCTGACCATAATAAGGGGCCCCTTCTCTTTGCCTCTGAAAAGGGCGGCAACACCAGTTCCGCCAATATTCTTCTGCAGCAAATCGGGGTTAAACTCTTTCAGTATGCGGGCGATATGCGCGGATGTTTTATATTCCCTGCCTGATAACTCAGGCAAGGAATGCAACTCCCTCCTTAAAGATACAAGTGAACCAACTCCCAGCTTTTCGGGCATATTTATTAAGATTTTACATACCTCATTTCAAGATATTTGCTGGTGAATCCCAGTTTTTCATATAAATACCTTGCAGGATTATCAGGTTCAACATGCAAAGCAACATTGCCTTCCGCACTATTTATTGCTTCTTTCATCAGCATTTTACCGTAACCCTTGCCCCTGAATTTATTATCAACAGCTATGTAAACAAGTATGTTCTCGGGAATATAACCTTCCATCCCGGTCCTGTTCACCACAACAATCCCGACCATCTCACCATCTTCCCTTCCTGTAAGTACAAACCCCCCAAGATCACAGGATTTGCCCAGTGCAAAATCAATTGCTTTCTCAATGTCCTCCTTGTTGTCACGGTATTGATCAAGGTGCTTGTGCAAAAAATCAATTACTTCAGTTTTCACTTCACCCGGCATGTCGGTGTGTGATTTATAAAGTTTAAAATTCATATAAGTTTTTATTTTGTTAGAAAAAATCTGCATTATTATGCAGCATTGGTATATGCTTTCCTCCACGAACGGATTGACGGCAGGTATTGAAAACTTAATTAAGTCCTGAAAAAATATCTTCCACCTGTTTTAATCCCACAAAATTATGAAAAAAACCGGACTAATCCAAAAACCTGCTTATCCTCAATAATTTCAGGAGCTTGTGAGAAGAGTGAAGCCGGTAATAAAATCAAATTATGTATCTGGTTCCAGTTTATTCTCAAAACCAATTTGAAAGCTGATTGTTCAACCATGCAGTATTAATTTATTTTTCCTGTTGGGGCAAATTTTACTTAACTTTACAGGTTAAGTCGCTCAAAAATGACTGAAAAATCAGGAAATATTACAATAGCTATAGATGGATATTCATCAAGCGGGAAAAGCACATTTGCAAAGGCTATAGCAAAAAAAATGGGTTATATCTATATTGACAGCGGGGCAATGTACAGGGCTGTAACCCTGGCCTGTCTTCGAGAAGGGCTCAATCCGGAAAAAATGGAGGGTGATCCGAAGCTGCATTTAATTCTGAACAGAATAGAGATAATTTTTAAACTAAACGAAGAGACCGGTGAGTATGAAACATATCTGAACAATCAGAACATTGAGAAGTCAATAAGAAGTATTGAAGTGTCTGAAAAAGTTAGTACAGTAAGTAAAATAAAAGAAGTAAGAGATAAGATGGTTATGTTCCAGAGGAAAATGGCAGGGAAGAAAAGTGTGGTTATGGACGGACGCGATATAGGAACAGTAGTATTCCCCGATGCCGATATTAAAATCTTCATGACTGCATCTGCTGATATAAGGGCAGACAGAAGATACAGGGAACTCCTGGAAAAAGGGATCAGGGCAAGCTTTCAGGAGGTAAAGGATAATCTGATCCATCGTGACCAACTGGATGAAACACGTAACGAAAGCCCCCTCAGAAAGGCCGAAAATGCATTTCAGCTGGACACAAGCAACATGACCCAGGAAGAGCAACTGGAATGGTTCATGGCCTATTTCAGGGAAAAACTTACTGTTTTAAAATGAAAAACAATGGAAATTCATATTGACCAGGATTCGGGATTCTGTTTTGGAGTAGTATCGGTAGTTAATGAAGCCGAAAAGGAATTAAAAAGGTCAGGCACTCTTTACTGCCTCGGTGAAATAGTACATAACAAAGCTGAATTGAAGAGATTACAGAACAAAGGACTGATCACAATACAGCATGAAGATCTTCCAAAGATCAGGAATAAAAAGATGCTGATAAGAGCGCACGGTGAATCACCTGAAACATACCGCCTTGCAGAGGAACACAACATAAACATCATTGATGCAAGTTGTCCTATTGTACTTAAACTTCAGCGACTTATCAAAAATGTATTCAGTGAAATGAAGTCCATAAACGGACAGACTGTAATATTCGGAGAACCCGGACATCCTGAAACAATTGGGTTAGTGGGGCAAACAACCGGTCAGGCTATAGTTCTGAGAAGCATCAATGATGTACACAAAATAAACCTTTCAAAACCAGTAGCATTGTTTTCTCAGACAACAAAAAGCATAGAGGAATACCAGCTCATTGCAACAGAAATTAAGAATGCAATGAAACCCAGTTTCCCCGGGGAAGATGTTCCCCTGCAGGTTTATAACACTATCTGCCGGCAGGTTTCCAAGAGGCTCCCCCATATCAAGAAATTTTGTAAAGACCATGATGTAATAATCTTTGTTAGCGGAAAGAACAGTTCAAACGGCAAAATACTTTTCAAAGCCTGCCTCGAAAAAAACCCTCTCTCCCATAATATTTCTACCCCTTCCGAACTAAAGCCCGGATGGTTTAAAAATGTTTCATCTGTAGGAATATGCGGGGCAACTTCAACACCCATGTGGCTTATGGAAGAAGTTGCCGATAAGATAGAAGAGATCTCACCCGGTAAATAATCAGATAGTATTGATGGAAATAGAAAGCAAACAGGAATATTTTGCAGATCTTATCCTTCCCCTTCCTTTACAGGGGCTTTTCACCTACTCCCTGCCACATGAGCTGAAAGAGGGTGTATTTCCCGGAAGCAGGGTGGTTGTTCAGTTCGGGCACAAAAAACTTTTTTCGGGAATTGTATACAAATTGCACCAAAGCAAACCTGAAGGATATAAAATAAAGAAGATTATATCCATATTGGATTCTTCTCCGATAGTCCTGCCCGTTCAACTTGCATTCTGGAAATGGATATCGGAATATTACATGTGCACAACAGGAGAAGTTTATAAGGCAGCCGTCCCATCCGGTTTGAAACTTGAAAGCGAAACATTTTTATATCCTAACCCTTCATTTAAAGGCCGGGAAAACCTGAACAGAAGCGAAGAAACGGCCTTTGAACACCTCAGCAGGAAAAAATACTCAACAATAGGTGAATTGTCAACGGTTACAGGACTAAAAAACGGTTTCTCCGTAGTCAAAAAACTAATAGATAAAAATGCTCTGCTTGCAGAGGAATCGATTAAAACAGCAGGCAATCCGAAAACCGAAATATATGTAAGTCTTTCAGCTGAAACAAAACCCGGGGAAATTGATGAAATTTTCAACCGGCTTAAAAAAGCACCCAGACAGTTGCAGCTAATTAAGGCATATATAACAAAAACAAGTGTGCCCGGGGAAAAAGGGAATTGGCCGGAAATTCGTGCAAAAGAGCTCCTGGAGGAAACCGGTGCTTCAGCACAAACTTTGCTTGCTCTTATAAACAAGGGGATCATAACCGGGAAAAGGGTCATCCCAACCAGGAAAAATTTCCGAAAACCGGTTTTGAAAACAGAAGCAAAAGAACTTAACCCTGATCAGAAGAGTGCTTTTGAAAAAATAAATAAGTTTTTAAGGGAAAAAGATGTGGTATTGCTTCACGGGGTTACATCCAGCGGGAAAACGGAAGTTTACATCCGCATGATAGCAGAGCAAATCGGGATTAAAAAGCAGGTGTTGTATCTTCTGCCTGAAATAGCCATCACTACTCAAATTATTAAAAGGCTTGAAAATGTTTTTGGAAGCACAGTTGGGGTGTACCATTCAAGGTTAAGCAACAGCGAAAGGGTGGAAATATGGAAAAATGTGCTTAACGGCGGAGAGAATTCATACAATGTGATACTGGGTGTGAGATCTTCACTCTTTTTACCCTTCAGGGATCTGGGACTTGTAATAGTTGATGAGGAGCATGAAACCACTTATAAACAGTTTGACCCTGCTCCCCGTTACAATGCTCGTGATGCAGCCATAATGCTTGCAAAACTCCACAGGGCAAAAACACTGCTTGGAACTGCAACACCATCAGTTGAATCCTATTTCAATGCCATGACCGGAAAATTTGGAATTGTAAAAATGGAAGAGCGATTCGGCAACATCAGGATGCCGGGGATTACACTTGCTGATACAAGAAGGGCAGGAAAAAGAAAGCAAATGAAATCACATTTCACACCTGAGTTGATGGAATCGATCAAACAGGCCCTCTACAACAAGGAACAAATAATACTATTCCAAAACAGAAGGGGCTTTGCACCCTTTATTGAGTGTGAGTCGTGCGGATGGGTACCTCATTGCAGTCAATGTGATGTAAGCCTTACCTGCCATAAGCAGAAAAAAAGTCTGATATGCCATTACTGCAGCAACTCAGTTGAACTTCCCTCTTCATGCAGTAAATGCGGTTCGAATTCTGTTAAAACATGCGGTTTCGGTACAGAAAAAATTGAGAGTGATTTATCCCTGTTTTTCCCTGAGGCAAGGGTTGCGAGAATGGACCTGGATTCAACCAGAAAAAAAAGGTCATATGAGCAAATAATCAGCCGGTTTGAAGCAGGAGGAACAGATATTCTTGTAGGGACCCAAATGATTTCGAAAGGACTGGATTTTGATAAAGTTAACCTTGTTGGCATTCTTAATGCTGACAACATGCTGCATTTCCCTGACTTCAGGGCTTATGAAAGGAGTTTCCAGCTTATTTCACAGGTCAGCGGAAGGGCAGGACGCAAATACAGTAGGGGAAACGTAATAATTCAGACAGGGCAACCTGATCACCCTGTATTCAAATACATAATAGAAGGAAATTATAAGGACTTCTTCACCAGTCAGATCAATGAAAGGAAAGAATTCAAATATCCGCCCTACTACCGGCTGATAAAATTAACACTCAGGCACAAAAACAGGGAGATAGTTGAAAAAGCCGCTGATCAGCTTGCTGAATCACTCTACAGCTATTTCGGAAACAGTGTCCTTGGACCTGACTTCCCTTTGATTCCGAGGATCCAGAACTGGAACATAAAAAACATCCTCTTAAAAATTGATCGCAAAAAAAACCTGACGCAATGTAAAGCACATATTAAAGAATTGATGCGCCGCATTTCATCTCAACCCGGCTACAGATCGCTTCAGATAATTCCTGATGCAGACCCATTATAACATTTTTATTCCTGTTTCTCTTTGCTTATATTTAACAAGGGTTAATAAAAGAATGCCAAAACAAGCTTAAAGAGCTTATTTTGGCAACACTTTCACCACAAGGCTCCGTATTTTATTCGATCTTGATCTGCTTTGGAGCCCTGGCTTTAGCTTCTTCTTTCTTGGGCAGTGAAATTGTCAGCACACCATCTTTGTGTGATGCTTTTATCTTGTCTGCATCAACTCCTTCCGGCAGACTGAAAGTCCTTCTGAATGAAGAGTACCCAAACTCCCTGCGCATGTACTTTTCATCTTTATTTTCGTCTTGGTACTCTTTTTCGGAGGTAATAATGAGCACATTATCCTCCACATTAATGTTGAAGTCTTTCTTCGTCAGTCCGGGTGCTGCTACTTCAATAATGAAATCATCCCTGTCCTCTTTTATATTCACTGCAGGAACACTCACTCCTGTTTGCACTTCATCGAAGAAGTCTGATAACAGATCTCTTCCAAAAAATTCATCTACAATGCTTGGCATTGATCCTCTTCTTTTTCTGAATGTTGGCAACATATCTCAATACCTCCTATTTTAAGTTTTTTAATTATTATTTTCATTCAAAATTGATCAACTTACGTGCCAATGGTAAAAGCAACCCACCTGAATGTCATTCTGTCTCCCACGCCGGGAACAATCTGCCATTATTTCATTAATAAGCTGTCACTGTCTTATTATCAGCTGCTTTGCAACACTCTTGCCGTTGCTGTCAACCACCCTGAAAATATACAGCCCTTTTCGAAGGCTTCCGGCACTGAAAGGATGGAGGTATCTGCCTTCATTTATAAATTCAGAGGTAATCATCTTCCCGCTCATATCATAAACTTCAAGAATATGTCTTGAATCGGTGACACGGGGAAAGCGGATATAAACTTCATCAACAGATGGATTGGGATAAAAAACTATATTCTCGGATACAGGTATTTCAGGAGGAAAAGGAATAACAGGAGAAGGAGGATCTCCAGTTACCGGGAATTCAAACTCTGAAGATACTGCGGTCTGAAGTACCGATCTGGTTATATCGTCCTGTACGAAAGCTACAATTGCAAGATTGTCTTCATGAAAAACATTGCTTGCCTCCCATGAAAAACTATAGCTGGTCATCTGCCCCGGGCTCCAGGAGGCAGGCAAAGATGTGCCTCCTGCATCGGGAAGCAGTTTCTTAACCACATTCCTGAAGACAAGGTCACCTGACAATCCTGCAAGTGAACCATCTATCTCTTTTTCAATTATAGCAACCTGAAGTAAAAGATTGCTGTTATTCTGACTTACAAGTGATGTCAGATCCAGATCTATAAATATTTCGTTATCAATATTGTACTGTTCTATTGATATGGAAAAAGAGGCATCTTCCAGTGAAGAGGCAAGCAGATCATTCACATCAGGAACTGATGACGTATAATTATATACACGGCCGCCATTAGTGCCCCCGTCCATAACGGAAACCGGAACTGATGATATACCGTAAAAGAGAGCGCGGGCTAGCGGATCTGCCGGATTTATTGCATTTAGCGGATCATCTTCCGGGAAAGAGGTGTGAAAGCTTATATAAGCCATATCATAAGGTCTCGAGCCGGTAAATGTTCTCAGAATTTCATTTGCATCAAGACTGTTGTTATCGAGTGCATTTGTAAAATGTTCCATTAACACAAGCTTGTTTCTCTCACCAATACGTATATTGTCAAATGCGAATCCTCCTTCTGAACCGCCTGAGCCGTCAGATCCGTACGCTATCCTGAACCGCACAAAGTTTTCTCCTGCAATATCGTCAAGGTCATGTCTTGATTCTGTCCAGTCTTCTTCCTGTCGTGTCCAGCCTGTTTCCTGGCCACCCGGCATTCCGGATATAAGGGAGGAATTATACCACTCTATCCCCTGTCCGGGCTTCCCTACATTCTGCCATGTCTGACCATTATTTGTGCTGTATTGCAAAACGGCACCATCACTCCCGTCCCCAAATTTCCTGAACAGGTCAATTGCTATCATTGGTCTTTCAGCTTCTTCCAGATCAAAGCAGGGGCCTGCAACCCATGTCTGCAGGGACACAAATTTATCTGCCAGTTCAGTATACCAGATATTGTTCCCCGAAGATGCAGAAGGGAAAACCGTCCCGTCAGGCAAGCCGAATTTCCAAATATTATTTGCGCCTGAAGGATCGGGGTAACTTTTCCATTCTCCCGCTCCTCCGTCAAAATTTTCAACATACCGGTAGTCGTCGATTGTTATTACAGGAATTGACTCAAGGCTGACCTCTTCGCCAAGTTCAACCCCTTCATAGCCCTCTGCATCAACAATCCCCGTAACCCTGTAATTTCCGCCTTCGTGAACCGTTACCGTGTATGCAGGCTCAGCGGAAGTAAAACTGAACTCTTCCGTTCCATCTGTATAAACCACCTCCCACGGTCCGTTGCCGGTAAAACTGAATAAAAGATTTACCGAGGTTCCCTGGCAGAACTCATTGATTCCGGTTAAAGATGCTGTCGGCAATGTATTGATAACCGGTCCGTAATATTCACTGTAAACAGGTTCTCCTGTCAATGTCCCGGATGTTGCAACTGGAGTTACCCTGATCCTGATATATTTTCCCTCATCATCCAGGGTAAGGGTATAATTTTGACCCTCATGTATTTCCTGCTCATTGGTGCCGTCAGTATCATCCGACCTGAACCATTTTATCACTGTCTCCCCTTCCGGATCATCTTCTGCATCGGAATAAACATAATCTCCCTGCAATTCTGCTGATACTTCAAGATTTCCCAGAATAACAACATCTGAAGCTACAGGAGGGGCATTTGCAACTTCAACATAATCGCTTTTTACCGGATCACCTGGTGTGGTACCAGACTCTGCTACCGGTGTTACTTCAAAAGCGATGAATTTGCCGGCATCCTCAACACCTATTGTATATGTCAATTCATCCTCTCCTGAAATCTGTTCTTCTCCGTTTCCGTCAGCATCGTCAGCCCTGTACCATGCAAAAATGGAATTTCCCTCAGGATCGTTCTCGTAATCATCATATTCGTAATAACCTGTAACAGTTTCGCCTATATCCGGATTTCCCGTTACTGTTACATTACTTGCAACCGGGGGCTGATTGGGTATGTTTATAGCCGTAATAGAGTTTCCGGTGAGATCTGCTATATTGTAATCGTTATGGACAGGCCTGTTCCAGCGATTGGCAGCTGCAAGATTATAGGGATGACCGGTGCTGGATGTTGTTCCCTCCACATCGATCAGTTCGTCCACCTCAACCTTGTCGTTTCCATCTATATAGATTCTGAAAACTGTTTCGGAAGTAACATCCTGATCAGCTGTTTCGGAAGTAAGTGTCCATGAAAGGTTATCCTTACCGGTTATTGTTAACCTGGTAACATCAATATCCTTTTCCCCGTCTGTTGAAGCGGCAAGTCTGGTTGCCGTTACTACAAACTCTCCGTTATCCTTGTTGTAAGTTGCCGATTCAATAGCTGGGGGAGCATAATTTATCACAACTACCGGATCAGTGCCTTCAGCCGGATATGCGATCCCGTTCCAGTCAGCATCAGCAGATAAGGTGTACTGATTATTATCCCTGGATCGAATACCGTTGTTGTTGAATATCCAGTTGAAAAAGGCTTTTTCCCTGCCCTGAATATGGAGTATAGCCCTTTCGGACGACAAGGGATAAACATTATCCGTCATACCTGTCAGATTGTATGAATCTGTACCGTTCGAAATGGTCAGTTTTACAGCATCGACCTCATAATCAACATCAAAATTGGTTCCGTTAAGTGTAAGATAGCCTGTAAGGGCATCATATTCGGCGTCGGTTATTTCCGGAGAGAATTTTATGTTTGCTGAACTTACCGGGGCGGGCGTTAATGAGAGGGAATAGTTGGGTGCATCTCCTCCTTCAATCTGTGCATCAGAAATAAAAACCTCAATGTCATTCCCGGGGCCGGGATCGGCAAAGCTTACTACCACACCTGTAAGGCTGACATTGTCCCCGCCAAGGGTTCCGTCAAGCGAAAGGTTATAAACTTCAATTTCCGCATCGACAGTTCCGTCATAAAGCTTGTCAAATACGGTAAATGATCCGGTGATAAAAACAGCCTTTTGCAGAATCTCAAACTGCGGTGAAGCGGGGTCGAGAACCAGCTCGTAATTTGCGCCGGCAGACAAATCCCCTGATGTGAAATCATAGCTGCCCGCATCCTCACCGGCTTCGCGGCCAGGTGAACCGGTGATCTCGTCTCCCTCTTCAAGTGAAGGCTCGTATGTATAGGTGAAAACAGGGTCGGGTTCGCCGTA
>SLCF01000139.1 GCA_007125955.1 Bacteroidales bacterium
ATCCTGACGGAGCTTACCCACGAATCGGTAAGATACGGAATGGAGAATGGTCTGAGTTACTTCGTTTACGCACCGGAAGGTCACGACGGACCTCCACCGCCTGTAATTGAATCAATAAATGTTAATAACAGAAGGGGAACCATAGAGATATCCGCTACAGGATATGATTCAATATTATGGATATCAAACGGCGAAACAGTTATTGAAGGCAACTCAATTAACCTTGACAAACTCATGGAAGATGCCCGTTATGTAAGGGCGAAACTTTTCGGGGCAGGAGATGTTGTTGTGGGGACTCAGCCATTTGGCGTCAAAAAGCCCTGATTATTAGCAGCAGTTTTCTTATGTTTGAAAAACCGCTCTGCACCTTTTGGGCCGGGCGGTTTTTTAAAATACCAGTTCATTGAAAGATAGGGGTGTTAGTGAAGAAAAGAAGAACAGTTACTTTAGGTGGTATATTTTTGTTAATTTTGCTGTGACAACAATTCATGCAAAATGGCAAGACCGCTTACATCATCTTCTGAACAGGCTAAAACTGATGAATACAGTCAGTTTAAAATGTTATTTGATGAATATTACCGTCCGCTTACCGTTTTTGCAATGCAATATGTTGGTGATATGGATACGGCACGTGAGATAGTGCAGGGTTTCTTTGTGAAATTGTGGGAATCAAGAGAAACGCTGAGGATAAAGGTTTCGGTTAAAGCCTATTTTTATCAGAGCATAAAAAATGCCTGTTACAACTACAGCAAATCAAGGCACAGAAGGATGGATATCAATACTGAAATGCCGGTTACAGTGGTGGAGGAAGATGTCCTTGACCGAATGATAGAGATCGAGTCAAAGGAGAGGTTATACAAAGCAATTGAAAAGCTTCCTGATCGCTGCAAAAAGATATTCAAAATGAGCCGTTTCAAGCAGATGAAACATGCTGAAATTGCAAAAAAACTAAATATATCTGAAAAGACAATTGAGAGCCAGATCAGCATTGCTGTAAAGAAGCTTATGAAGCTAAAGAAACTTTTGCTAATATTCTTTTATTATATTTTGTTTCCGGGTTGTATAGCTGTTATGGTGCTTATTTAAAAATGTTATAGAAAAGTTGACAAACACTTAGGGGTTTTCCGTATTTCGTTTGTCTTAATTTAATGGGTTTAACGGTTTCTACATGAACAGTAACAATGATCATAAACTATTCTGGGATCTTGTTGTCCGCGTAATGGACGGGCAGGCCAATGATGTGGAGACCAGGCGCTTTCGTGAAGTTCTTCTTACAGATGAAGAGCTCATGGATAGTTATTTATATCTGAAAAACAACTGGCAAAACATAAAACATCTCGAAGATTTTGACAGGATTAATCCTGAAAAGGATTGGGAGATCGTAAGAAACCGCATAACAGGACATGAGACTGCCAATCCAGTTATCAAAGGAACTGAAAGAAAACGGAGATCTCTTTACAGGATACTGCCCTATGCAGCTGCCATCGTTGTTTTGGCGGTCCTCTCCATTTTACTGGTTTGGCAGCATCCCGGCACATCCCCGGCGGTAAACCATTATACAAAGATCGAGGCGCCAATGGGTTCAAAATCGATAATTGAACTTCCCGACGGATCGAATATAAGTTTAAATGCCGGAAGCAGTCTTATATACCGGGAAAGCTATAATGTTGAAAACCGTGAATTAATTCTGGAAGGTGAAGCATTTTTTGAAGTTGCGGATATGGACATACCTTTTGTGGTTAATGCACAGGGAATAAAGCTAATAGCACTTGGTACTTCTTTCAATGTGAAAGCTTATATTGATGACGAATATATTGAGGCCACTCTTGTCAGCGGCTCATTGATGATAGAAAAAGCTTTTGAGGAAGGCCCCTCATTTGAGGAAATAATACTAGAACCCAATCAGAAGGCAACCTTTTTCAGGGAGGAGGAGAGAGTTGCTGTAACAACACAGGTGGATAGTGTTCTTACTGACGACCCTATTGTTGCTTCCCATCTGTCACGTCCTATTGTGGGGGTGGAAGTTGCAAAAAAGCAGGATATTACAGCTGAAATAAGCTGGAAAGACGGAGTAATAGTTGTGGAAGGTGAGCCTCTCCACCAGCTTGTTCGCAGGCTTGAAAGGCGCTATAACGTTGAATTTGTATTCCTGGATGATGAACTGAAATCATACAGGTACTCGGGCAGGTTGAGGGAACTTACACTTGAACAGGTTCTTCAGGCGATGAAACTAACTTCTCCTATTGATTATACAATAGATGATCAGGTGGTTACAATCAGTGAAAATCCGCTGACCAGGGATCAGTATCCGGAATATTACTGAAAGAAGATAAAATAATGCAAATCATTAATATTTAATGGATTGCACATGTTTATCCGGTGAGTTCATAATCTGCTAATATATTTTGACCCGGAGACATATTGTTCACTATTCCGGAAAAAGGAGCAACTCATTTTTCCAGGTGTAATTTTGATTAAAGGAGTAACAAGAATCCTTATTCATTGCCTAATTTAATTAAGCCTTTTCTGAAACCATGAAAATAGAATCAGAATCCAGGTTTTCGGCATTGCCTGTTTTAAAACTTTTTCAGGTTTTGGTATTCTCATTTTTCCTGTTCACCCTTTTTACGGTGAACCTTTATCCGCAGGAAATCATTATAAGTTCCGAGTCTCAAGTGGTCAGGGATGCCTTCAGAGAAATCGAGGAGCAAACATCTTTCAGTTTTTTTTATAATGACAGTTTTTATGATCTTAATTCTCCTCTTGGAATTGAAGTGGCTGGAAGGTATTCCAATATTGGGGAAGCCATGTCAGCAATACTTCAAAATACAAGCCTTACATTCAGGATTATAGATGAAAATCTCATTGTTATAATGCCTGAGGATCTGCAACCCGGGATTATCGTTTCAGGCACTGTTATTTCATCCGAGAATGACAGGCCTGTTCCTGGCGTGACCGTATCGGTAAAGGAAACTTCAGACGGAGCGGTAACTGACATTAATGGTTATTTTACCGTTAGGGTGCCGTCTGAAAATTCGGTTTTACTTTTTTCGTTTGTAGGAATGAAGACAAGGGAAGTTATGGTAGGTGAAAGGAGCGTGGTGAATGTCACACTTGACCCCGATATTGTCGGACTTGATGAAATTGTTGTTACAGGTTACGGCGTTCAGCAGAGGAGGGACCTTACCGGATCGGTTTCATCGGTTGATTTCCGGAATATTGATAACATGCCTGTTTCCTCCCTTGAGAGGGCTATACAGGGGCGTGCAACCGGAGTTGAGGTAACATCATCCTCCGGTGTGCCGGGTGGATCGGTATCGGTAATTATCAGAGGTATAGGATCAATAGCAGGTGATAATCAACCGCTGTATATTATTGACGGAGTGCAGGTTTTTGCAGGTGATCCTTCCAGAAGGCTCCGGGAATCTAATGCCCTTGCCGGACTGAGTTTTGACGATATAGAATCGATGGATATTCTCAAGGATGCTTCTGCAGCTGCAATATATGGTGCGCAGGGAGCCAACGGGGTAGTTATTATAACCACCAAAAGGGGGGAAGCCTGTCAGGATGCAAAAACACGGTTTGAATTCCGCCTGTCAAGGGGATACACCCGGCTAATCAGGCAAATGGATGTAATGGATGGGCCGCAATGGGTTGAAACTTTCCTGGAGGCTTACAGGAACCGTTATGGAGAAAACCACTCCAGATATCTTGACCGTATTGCTTTTGCTGAGGGAAAGGGGTGGCTGGAGACAACTCCTGAAGGTGCTATCGATTTTTCAAATGCTCCTGGTGACAACTGGCAGGACGCTGTTTTCAGGACCGGCAATCTGACAGAAGCCAGGCTTTCAGCATCAGGTGGTACAGAACAGACCAGATTCTATGTTTCCGGATCTTACAACTATACAGAAGGACATGTTATTTCTTCATATTTCAATCGTGCTTCATTCAGGGTAAACCTTGATCATGCTGTAAACGAAAGGGTCTCTTTTGATAATACAACCAGTGTGAACGTTTTTGGCCAGAATACTGTACCTGACGGCGG
>SLCF01000161.1 GCA_007125955.1 Bacteroidales bacterium
ACCTTTTCCCTTTCCGGGTCGCGGGTGCCTTCAACAGTATATTTCAATATGAAACGGTATGTTTCTTCAATATTCCTGTATTCGTCATAAAATATCCCCAATCCATATTCAGATATCAGGTCTCCAAGAATGTCAAATGCAGGCTTGAGCTTCAGTTCATCAACAGATCTGAATATTTCATTCTCTTTAGCTTTCAGTTCCTTGTCAGTCATAATAAATTTTTTACTGTATCTTTTCTGTAAAGCCTTTTCGCAGGCATGCATAAATTTTTGTTCCGGGCTATGCCTGTAAAATCGGGAAGCAAAGTGATTCCTTCTGTCAGCCTGAATTTTGTTTATTTTTTTGACATAGGTCAGACATTTTTCAAAAGAAATGTAAGCCAATTTATTTTAGCATCAAAAACCAAACCAACCTTTAACAGATGCTGAAATGTCAGCTGCAAAGATTTAATTCAGCTGAAACAATTATATTAGTAAATTCGTATTTAATATCGTCCGTATTGAAAGCACTGTAAGTTGCTGATAATTTTAAAGCAGATAAGTTTTAGATCGGAAATTTTAAAAGTTTGTTTAGTTTTAGAGAGAATATGAAAAATAAAATTATTTATTCCGCAGCTTCATTTTTTCTTATTTTTATTCTTGCTTCATGCGAAAAGGAGGAGTTCTTTGATGAATCCCTGCTGGCCGGCAGGTGGCAGTCAGGCACCCTTTTTGACAGGTATTTTGCCAACGGCACCGGTTATACCTGGGACGAAGGTGATGATGTAAGGGAGGATGAAGCACAGAATTTTACATGGACACTTACCGGGTCTGAGCTGGTACGGAATGAACAGATGGAGATAGGAGATGTAGAAATAACGAAAATTTATACCATTACTGAACTGACAGCTGAAGTGTTAAGGTACAGGGACGATTTCGGAAGGAGTTTTACCTTTAACAGGGTAAATTAACAGACCAATAGACGCTGATTACCCTTTGGTGGTATGATATTTGCAAATGATATGGTTGTCAAACATTCATAAATATACCAGCAGTTAAGCCGTACGGGATTTTAATTATAATATTTTAAATGAACAGGCCGATTAAAAAGATCTTCAGATTTTCTCTAATTACCCTGGCATCACTGTTGGCACTTTTGATGATAGCCGCAGGCATACTGTCCTGGTACCTCTTTACACCCGAGAAACTTACCCGAATAGTAAACAACCAGACAGAGAAATATATTCCATATGAAACTGTGATAGGTGAAGTTGAGCTTACCGTTTTCAGCACATTTCCCCGTTTAGGTATCAGGGTCAGCAATTTCCACGTTATCAGTCCGGTATCCGGCAGTCAATCTGACACGTTGATGAGGGCGCGTGAACTTACCGGGGTGATCGACTCAAAAGTATATCGCGAAAAAGGTGAAATAGTAATCAACAGTTTTATACTTTCAGATGCATCCATAAATGTATTTATTGACAGCCTGGGAGGATCAAATTTCGAACTTTTTATCCCGGAGACAGGAACTCCCGATGATAAGCAGGAAGGGGCAGAACCGTTCAGTCTGGATTTCCATAACATAGAATTCAACAATCTTGATCTTATATATTCCGATCATAAAGCAAGTATTAATCTCGGAATGAAAGGTGTTAACGGGAAAATGAAAGGTAACTTTTACGGAGCTCTGGTGAATGGAAATATTGAGATTAAAGATGCGCTTGCTTCATTCGATTTAGCGGGGGATAAATATCTGGATAATTATATTCTTGAGATGAATGTTTTTGCACGTGCAGATCTTTCAAGGCAGTCGTTATCTTTTGAAAATTCCTTTATATCGGTAAACGGACAGGGTATTACTATAAACGGTTCAGTTGAAAATGACACCGGCCGCGGAACTGTTTTTACAAACATTGATTATGAATTAAATTCATGGCAGGTTGAAAATATAATCCCGCTTATACCTGCAAATTACATTTCGGAGATAGGGGAATTTGATGCTAAGGGAATTGTCTCATCATCAGGGACAATAAAAGGAGAGATCAGTAACACACTTTTTCCTGTAATTGACCTGAACATGACCCTTGCAGAAGGCAATTTCATATATGACTTTTTACCCTACCCGCTTGGTGGAATAAACTGGGATGTTGATTTCATTTGGGATATGAACAACAATGATGAGTCGTCCCTGTATGTTAACTCTCTTGTAATAAACACCCCGGCCTCGGAATTCAGTGTAACCGGCAAAGTGGATAATTTGTTCGGTAATATGCACTATGATCTGTCAGCCGGTCTGGACATGTTGTTGGAAGATTTACAACCTTTTATACCCGGGGAAATGGAGCTGGTTTTCAACGGCAGGGCAGAAGGACGGGTAAAAGGAGACTTTTCACTCTCCCAGGCAGTACGTTTTGATGCCGGCGAAATGAAGATTTCCGGTTCTCTTCTTATTTCAGAATTTTCGGTGATATACGATACCCTGACAGTTTTTTCAAACAGTACAGGACTTGACTTCTCCCTTCCAAACTCTGCATCCTCCGCCAGGAACAGGGATTTTGCCTCGGCAAAGATTTCTTCAGACAGTCTTGAGATATATATAAATGATCACATCAGCACACTTTTAAAAAGCTCTCACTTTTACGTGGAAATGTCTGATATAAGAGATACAAGTGCAATACCCAATCTTCATTGCAGGTTCAATATAGAAGACCTTTGGGCGGGCAATGACACATCAAACATTTCCATTTACAGACCTTACGGTTATTTTTCAGTCTCACCCGGACCGGCAGATCAGGGTGAGCCTTACATTGAGCTTGCCTACACCAGCTTTGACCTGGTGGCACAAACAGGCTCCGGATTTGCCAGTGCAGGCAGCATAGATTTCCATGCCGATATACTGAACGATAATAGCGAGGAGGATATATTCCTTCAATGGCTTGCAAATGGCCATATCGAACTGACTGACGGTATCTTTTTCCCTTCCGGGATGAGTTATCCGGTGGAGATACCATCTATAAAAATGGATTTTGATCCCGAAACTTTCAATATAAGCGAAAGTAATGTAACCGTTGACCGGTCGGATTTCGGACTGAAGGGAAGCTTTGAGAATGTTTTGTCCTATTTCAGAGGAGACTCCGTATTAAGGGGTGACTTCACCTTTGTTTCAGCAAACACCGATATAATTCAACTGATGAACCTTACCAGTGGTATTGGTGTTGAAGATGAATCATCCCCGGAGCCTTATTCAAACAATAAAAATGATACAACTATCACCGGCCCTTATATGGTGCCGCAGGGGATCGACTTGCTCCTGAGGGCAAATGTTGAACAAGCACTTATGCAAGAGGATACAATATCCAATATACTGGGGGATGTACGGGTGAAAGACGGCATACTGGTTCTTGACGGCCTCAGTTTTACTACGCCTGCGGCAGATATGAGGCTTACCGCAATGTACCGCACACCGAGGAAGAATCATCTTTACCTGGGGCTCGACTACCACATGCTTGATGTGGAGATAGAAACGCTTTTAAGGATGATACCCGATATTGACACACTTATGCCAATGCTCCGATCTTTCAGGGGAACAGGGGAATTCCATATAGCGGTTGAGACTTATCTCGATTCCCTTTACAATATGAAGATGTCAACCCTTCGCGGAGCATCAGCAATAAGGGGGCAAGACCTGGTTTTGCTCGACGGGGAGTCTTTCAGCGAAATAGCCAGGACTTTGCGCTTCAGCAAAAGGGCGGAAAACCGCGTTGACTCCCTTTCTGCAGAGTTTACCATTTTCAGGGAAGAGATAGATGTTTACCCGTTCCTTGTTGTAATGGACAGGTACCAGGCTGTTGTGGGAGGGCGTCACAATCTGGACATGAGCTTCGATTATCATATTTCTCTCGTTGATTCTCCGCTGCCTTTCAGGCTTGGTGTAGACATCGGCGGGAACCTTGAGAAGCTTCAGTACCGGATTGTAAGGCCGAGATATGCGGATCTTTACCGTCCGGCCTCCAGAAGGGTAGTAGAAAGCCGGCAGCTTGAGCTAAGAAGGAT